>NZ_JBEXPT010000004.1:0-12384 GCF_040612195.1 Streptomyces sp. NPDC006450
GGGGGGGGGGGGGCGGCGGCCCGGCCCGCGCCCCCCGGCCGGCGGCCGCGGGCGTGGACAGCCCGTACGCGTAGCCGGCCGGTGCGCGCAGTGAGTCCGAAACGAGTCGGGTAATCGGGTAAGTCGAGCAACGGGAGCCGGGCGTGATCTCCGAAGAGCTGAAGACCGAACTGCTGGACGTGGCCCTGGAGGCGGCCGGCCGGGCGGGCGCGCTGCTGAGGGACGGGCGGCCCGCCGATCTGGCGGTCGCCTCGACCAAGACGAGCCCGATCGACGTGGTGACCGAGATGGACATCGCGGCCGAGAAGCTGATCACCGCAATCCTCGGGGAGCGGCGGCCCGAGGACGGGCTGCTGGGCGAGGAGGGCTCCGAATCGGTCGGCACCAGCGGCGTCCGGTGGGTCATCGACCCGCTCGACGGCACGGTGAACTACCTCTACGGGCTGCCGACCTGGGGCGTGTCCATCGCGGCCGAGTACCGCGGCGAGACGGTGGCCGGGGTCGTGGCGGCGCCGATGCGCGGGGAGACGTACCACGCGGTGCTGGGACGCGGGGCCTGGCTGGGCGGGGTCCGCCTCGCCTGCAGGCCGGCCGCTCCGCTGGACCAGGCGCTGATCGGCACCGGGTTCGCGTACGTCCAGAGCCGGCGGGCGCACCAGGCCGACGTCGCGCAGCGGATCATCCCGCTGGTCCGGGACGTCCGGCGCGGCGGTTCGGCGGCGATCGACCTGTGCGACGTGGCCGCCGGACGGCTGGACGGGTACTGGGAGCGCGGGCTGAACCCCTGGGACCTCGCGGCGGGCGAGCTGATCGCCCGGGAGGCCGGCGCGGTCACGGGCGGCAGGCCCGGAGAGCCCGCCTCGGGGGAGCTCGCGCTGGCCGCGACCCCCGCGGTGTTCGCCTCGCTGCGGCCGCTGCTGGAGGAAGCCGGGGCCTGGCACGACTGAGCGGGCGCCTTCCCCGCGGGGGAGGGCGCCGGGGCGTCCCGGTGCGCTCCGGGACGTGAAGGAACCCCGGCGGCCGGGTGGCGGCCTCCGGGGTCCGGGGGTGTGTGGGTGGCGGCGGCTGGAATCAGCAGGCGGAGACGGTGACCGGAACGCCGTGATCGGCTGCGATGCGCTGGAGGTCTTCCAGCTCCGCCTGTTCCACTTCCACGAGGAAGTCGTCGCCCGTCTCGCGAGCCTGCCTGAGGTCCGACTGCGTGCTCCTGATGCGCTGCAGGAGACCCGCGGTGAATGCGTCCATGGTGGGTTCGCCCCCTCTTCGTGGGTCGGCGGCGGCACGTGGCAGTGCGCCGTCAGGGAGGTGTTCGGGGTGTGAAGTCGTCCTCCCCGCCGCCCTGGTCCCAGAAACCTCGTAAGGCCGGGGAATCCTCAGTTCCGTCCCCCGGAGTCCCCCCGAGCGGCGTCTTACAGCCGGTTTACCGGAGAAAGGGGCAGGATGGGCGACACATGACACCCCTGCCCTGACGGGCTCTGAGGAAGGAAACGACGTGCGCGTACTCGTCGTCGAGGACGAGCAGCTGCTCGCCGATGCGGTGGCCACCGGGCTGCGCCGGGAGGCCATGGCCGTGGACGTCGTGTACGACGGCGCCGCGGCCCTGGAGCGCGTCGGAGTGAACGATTACGACGTGGTCGTGCTCGACCGGGACCTCCCGCTCGTGCACGGCGACGACGTGTGCCGGAAGATCGTCGAGCTCGGCATGCCCACCCGCGTGCTCATGCTGACGGCCTCCGGAGACGTGAGCGACCGGGTCGAGGGCCTGGAGATCGGCGCGGACGACTACCTGCCCAAGCCCTTCGCGTTCACCGAGCTGACCGCCCGGGTACGGGCCCTCGGCCGCCGCACCACGGTCGCGCTGCCGCCCGTGCTGGAGCGGGCCGGCATCAAGCTGGACCCGAACCGGCGCGAAGTGTTCCGCGAGGGCAAGGAGGTGCAGCTGGCGCCGAAGGAGTTCGCGGTGCTGGAGGTCCTCATGCGCAGTGAGGGCACGGTCGTGTCCGCCGAGCAGCTCCTGGAGAAGGCGTGGGACGAGAACACGGATCCCTTCACCAACGTGGTGCGCGTGACGGTGATGACGCTGCGCCGCAAGCTCGGGGAGCCGCCGGTCATCGTGACCGTCCCCGGTTCCGGCTACCGGATCTGACGCGGGTGCCGGCGACCCCGGCGCCACCACCGGCGCCACCGAAACCGACCTGGGACCCCGGCCAGCCCGAGGGTCCTTTCCCTTGGCTGCGGCCTACCATCCGGATACGTCTCACGCTGCTGTACGGCGGGATGTTCCTGATCGCCGGCATCCTGCTGCTGTCGATCATCTACCTGCTGGCGGCCCAGGCACTGCGGCAGGGCAATGCGCTGCCCTTCACGATCGTGGGCGGCGGCCCGATCCAGGTCACGAGCAGCTGCCCCGGCGTGAGCGGTACCGGCCAGATGCCCGACCAGTTCAACGCCGCGATCAACACCTGCATCCTCGAACAGCGCCGGCACGCGCTGGACGATCTGCTGAGCCGCTCGCTGATGGCGCTGATGGGACTGAGCATCATCGCCTTCGCCTTCGGCTACGCGATGGCCGGCCGGGTGCTCTCGCCGCTGGGCAAGATCACCCGGACCGCCCGCAGGGTGGTCGGCTCCGACCTCACCCGGCGGATCGAGCTGGACGGTCCGGACGACGAGCTCAAGGAGCTCGCCGACACCTTCGACGAGATGCTCGACCGGCTGGAGCGGGCCTTCACGGCCCAGCAGCGGTTCGTGGCCAACGCCTCGCACGAGCTGCGGACCCCGCTGGCCATCAACCGGACGCTGCTGGAGGTGCACCTCTCCGATCCCGGGGCTCCGGTGGAGCTCCAGCAGCTCGGCAAGACCCTGCTCGCCACCAACGAGCGCAGCGAACAGCTGGTGGAGGGCCTGCTGCTGCTGGCCCGGAGCGACAACCAGATCATCGAGCGCAAGCCCGTGGACCTGGCGGAGGTGGCCTCGCGCGCCCTCGACCAGGCGCGGGGGGAGGCGCAGGCCAAGGGCGTGGAGATCCGCGGGGAGCGCGCGCTGGCCGTGGTCCAGGGCAACGGTGTGCTGCTGGAGCGGATCGCGCTCAACCTGGTGCAGAACGCCGTGCGCTACAACGTGCCCGAGGGCGGCTGGGTGGAGGTCACCACCGAGGCCGTGCACGGGCAGGCGGTCCTGCTGGTATCGAACACGGGTCCCGTGGTTCCCGCGTACGAGGTGGACAACCTCTTCGAGCCCTTCAGGCGGCTGCGTACGGAGCGCACGGGCAGCGACAAGGGTGTCGGGCTCGGCCTCTCGATCGCGCGCTCCGTGGCGCGCGCACACGGCGGGAGGATCCAGGCGGTCCCGCGCGAGGGCGGTGGCCTCGTGATGCGCGTCACTCTGCCCTTGTGAGCCGACCCACCCCTTGTTCGCTGTTGGCTGAATGCTTGGCTCGTGAAGGCAGTGGCTTCTGTGCGATCGATCACAGTGTCGAGTGTCCGGCCCTATGCGCTCAGTGACCTTGGGGGGGCCGGAAAGCCCGGGAAGTCCGGGTTTCCGGCCCCCCTAGCGGCGGGAAATACAGGGGGTGGCGTTTGTGCAAGACGGCCCCCGGACCGTGTACGGTCCCGGTCGTCATCCCAGCCAATCGCTCTTCTGAATGTGCGGCTGGGTGTCGATTGAGTAACAGACCTTGATGTGAGGCAAAATCTCCGCCTCAGGTCGGGCACAAGTCCGGCCTCTCGCGCGTTACGTGCGCTGAGACACCCGCTAAATCCCAGAGGGGGAGAGCGAACCATGGCAACGGACTACGACACTCCGCGCAAGACCGACGACGACGTCGACAACGACAGCATCGAAGAGCTGAAGGCTCGTCGCAACGAGAAGTCGTCCTCGAACGTCGACCTGGACGAAATCGACAACGCGGAGGGCCTCGACCTTCCCGGCGCAGACCTCTCCAACGAGGAACTGGCCGTTCGGGTCCTGCCCAAGCAGGCCGACGAGTTCACCTGCACGAGCTGCTTCCTGGTGCACCACCGCAGCCAGCTGGCACGCGAGAAGAACGGTCAGCCCATCTGCCGCGAATGCGACTGAGAGGCGTCGGCCGTGACTGGCTCGACACCCTTCCGGAAGCGGCGCTTCCGAAAGGCTGGTGATCCGGCGGAGACGCGCGAGGGAACCGAGGGCCTGGAAACAGGCCCTGGAGCCCCCGGCGTACCCGCCGTGCTCCCCGACACCGCCCAGGCGGTTCTGTCGGCCCCCGAGGCCGGCGAGGGGCCCCGGAAGCACTCCGGGGTCCGTCGGCTGCAGGCCGTCAAGAACGGTGTGCGCAAGGGCGGCGAAGGTGTCAGGGCCGCCGCCCTCTACCTCACCGAACGCGTCATCGAGAACGCACCGCGCGTTCCGGTTCGGGACCTCGCGACCCTGCGCGCGCAGTTCCCGGGCCTCGGGCCCGACCAGCTGGCCGACAAGCTGATCTCGGGCGCCGCCAACGCCACTTCCACGGTCGGCGCCGGGATCGGCGCGGCCGCCATGCTGCCGGTGCCCCCCGCCATGCCGGCCGAGCTGGCCGCCGAGATCACCGGGGTCGCCGCGATCGAGCTGAAGCTCATCGCCGAACTCCACGAGGTCTACGGCCTGCGACCGGCCGGCAACCTGAAGGGCCGCAGCGTCGCCTACCTCACGTCGTGGACGGAGGAGCGCGGGGTCGACCTGACCAAGCCGACCACGCTGAACGCGGCGCTCGGCGGGCAGATGAAGCGCGAACTGCGCCAGCAGATCATGAAGCGGATGTTCCGCAACCTGCCCAACCTGATGCCCTTCATGGTCGGCGCCGCGGTCGGCGCGGTCATGAACCGCCGGGACACCCGAAAACTCGCCGAGAAGGTACGTACGGACCTGCGGGCCCGCGCCGTGCCCTGGAACGCACTGCCGCAGCTCCCGCCCCTGGAGCGGCCCACCGAGGCCCTTCCCGAGGAGGTCAGGGCCGCCGTCGAGGGCCGGATGTTCGACCCGCGGGCCATCGACCCGAGCGCCGTCGATCCGCGGGACTGAGCCCGCCGGGTCAGTCCCGTCCCTGCGCCGCGCGGATGGCCGCCACCAGGGCCTGCGGCTCGCGGGTGGAGACGTAGAGGTACGGAGTCGGGTCCGCCGGATCGGTGACCTCGACGCGCACCGCCGTCGGCACGTAGCTGCGCATCAGCATGAAGGCGCGAGTGTCGGCCTTGTACGTGCGCCAGGCGCGGGCCTCCTCCGCGTCCAGCACCTCCGGGTCGCCGAGCGCGGACACCGGGATCCGGGCCTGGCCGGCGGCCAGCGCGCCGCCCACCACGCGCACGCGCTGGGAACCGTACGAACTCACCACCAGCCCCGTCAGCGCGGTGCCCCCGATCAGCCCGGCCAGCAGCGGCAGCGTGCCCAGCGGGAGCAGCATCAGCGCACAGGCCAGGCCGATCAGGGCGGCGATGGCCCACCAGGAACGGGGGGCCGTCAGACGTTCGTCGTGGTGCGCGGGGGAGAGCTGCATGCGGCCAAGCCTGCCACGAGGCGACCGGCGGGTAGCCGCGCGGGTAAGGTCTGCGGCTGTGAGTGGACGAAACACAGCGTTGACGCCCCCCGCCGATGCCACGGCGCCGGTGCGGCACCCCGATGCCCCGGCCCCCGGCGAACTGCTCGGCGCGCACTACGAGCACTGCTTCGGCTGCGGTGACGGCCAGCCGCACGGACTCCACCTGGAGGCCCGCGCGGGCGAGGGCGTGCGCGTCACCGCAGAGTTCACCGTCAAGGCCGCCCACCAGGGTGCGCCCGGCCTCGCGCACGGCGGCGTCCTCGCCACCGCGCTCGACGAGACCCTGGGCTCCCTGAACTGGCTGCTGCGCGTCATCGCCGTCACAGGCCGGCTGGAGACGGACTTCGTCCGGCCCGTCCCCGTGGACACCGTGCTGTACCTGGAGGCCGAGGTCACCGCCGTCGCCGGCCGGAAGATCTACTCCAGCGCGGTCGGCCGAATAGGCGGACCGCAGGGACCGGTCGCACTGCGCGCCGACGCCCTCTTCATCGAGGTGAAGGTCGACCACTTCATCGACAACGGACGGCCCGAGGAGATCCGGGCGGCGATGGCCGACCCGGACCAGGTCAGGCGCGCACGCGCCTTCGAGGTGAACCCCTGATGTCTGAGAACAACACCGGCGTGGACGTGGCCATCCGGCGCGTCGACCCGGAGGTGCCGATTCCGGCCTACGGGCACCCCGGCGACGCCGGCTGCGATCTGGTCACCACCGTGGCCGCGGAGCTGGAGCCGGGGGAGCGGGCGGTCCTGCCCACCGGGATCTCCATCGCGCTGCCCCAGGGCTACGCGGCGTTCGTGCACCCGCGCTCGGGCCTGGCCGCGCGCTGCGGGCTCGCACTCGTGAATGCCCCCGGGACGGTGGATGCCGGGTACCGTGGGGAGATCAAGGTGATCGTGGTCAATCTCGACCCTCGCGAGAGCGTCAGGTTCGAGCGTTTCGACCGCATTGCCCAGCTGGTTGTCCAGCGAGTCGAGCAGGTGCGCTTCCGCGAGGTGGCGCAGCTTCCCGACTCGGCGCGGGCCGAGGGGGGTTTCGGCTCCACCGGTGGTCATGCGGCCGTGGCCGGATCCGGCGCTGGTCAGCAGGGTGGGAATGGCTACGCTTCGGTCGTATCCGACCGGGAAGGACAGTGACGTGTTCGGACGTCGCAAGAAGAACGACTCCGTCAAGGACGGCGGCGCGGCCGAGCAGGTCGTCGACGGCGTCGGTGCCGATGAGCAGGACGGCACGGAGAACGACGCGGCCGCGCCGCGCAGGGTGAACCTGCCGCCGGCCCCGCGTCCCGACGGCCCGTGGGACATCTCCGAGGTCCCCGGCAACCCCGAGGAGGGCCGGGTCGACCTCGGCGGAATCCTCGTACCGGGTGTCGACGGCATGGAGCTGCGGGTCGAGGTCGCCGGGGACGCGATCGTCGCCGCGACCGTGGTGCTCGGTGACAGCGCCGTGCAGCTGCAGGCCTTCGCCGCGCCCCGCAAGGAAGGCATCTGGGGCGAGGTCCGCGAGGAGATCGCCGACGGCATCACCAAGCAGGGCGGCATCATCGACGAGGTCGAGGGTCCGCTGGGCTGGGAGCTGCGCGCGCAGGTCCCCGTACCGCTCCCGGACGGGCAGACCGGCGCCCAGCTGGTCCGCTTCGTCGGTGTGGACGGTCCGCGCTGGTTCCTGCGCGGTGTCATCTCCGGCCAGGGCGCGGTGCGTCCCGAGTCGGCCGGTGTGCTGGAGCGGATCTTCCTGGACACCGTCGTGGTCCGCGGCGAGGGCCCGATGGCTCCGCGCGACCCGATCGTCCTGAAGCTGCCGAACGACGCGCAGATGGTGCCGGACGGCGTGCAGACCGAGGACGCAGGCGACCCGGAGGGCTCCCGCTTCGGCGGTGGCATGGGCCAGCTGGAGCGCGGCCCGGAGATCACCGAGGTCCGCTGACCCCGGCTCGATCGCTGACGGCCGTGGGCCGCACTCCCGCGGGGGTGCGGCCCACGGCCGTGTCCGGGGTCGTGTCGGCGGCCGTGGCGGAATCCGGGCCACAGCCGTGTCCGCGGACCCGTCCGCGGCGTTGTCCCGGCCGCGACCAGACCCCTTGCGCCCCGACGCCCAGGGGCGTCAGGGAACCGTCAGAGATCCGCCCACAGCAGGTCATCGGCGAGTGAACGGGGAGGACGTCCCGGAGAATGGGCGCATGGGACGCGGCAAGCTCAGGATCTATCTCGGCGCGGCCCCCGGAGTGGGCAAGACGTACGCCATGCTCTCGGAGGGCCACCGCCGGGTCGAGCGCGGCGCCGACTGCGTCGTGGGCTTCGTCGAGCACCACGGGCGGCCGCGCACCGAGGTCATGCTGCACGGCCTGGAGCAGGTGGAGCGCCAGCAGCTCGTGTACCGGGGCGCCGCCTTCACCGAGATGGACGTGGACTCCCTGCTGGCCCGCAAGCCCGCCATAGCCCTGGTGGACGAACTGGCGCACACCAACGTGCCGGGCTCGCGCAACGCCAAGCGCTGGCAGGACGTGGAGGAGCTGCTGCGGGCCGGGATCGACGTGATCTCCACCGTCAACATCCAGCACCTGGAGTCCCTGGGCGACGTCGTGGAGTCGATCACCGGGGTGCGGCAGCGGGAGACGGTCCCCGACGAGGTGGTGCGCCGCGCCGACCAGATAGAGCTGGTCGACATGTCCCCGCAGGCCCTGCGCCGCCGCATGGCGCACGGCAACATCTACAAGTCCGACAAGGTCGACGCGGCCCTGTCCAACTACTTCCGCCCCGGGAACCTGACCGCGCTGCGCGAGCTCGCGCTGCTCTGGGTCGCCGACCGGGCCGACGAGTACCTCCAGCAGTACCGGGGCGAGCACAACATCCGCTCCACCTGGCAGGCGCGCGAGCGGATCGTCGTGGGCCTCACCGGCGGACCCGAGGGGCGCACCCTCATCCGGCGCGCCTCCAGGGTGGCGGCCAAGGGCTCCGGCAGCGAGATCCTGGCCGTCTACATCGCCCGCAGCGACGGACTGACCGCGGCCTCGCCCAAGGAGCTCGCGGTCCAGCGGACGCTGGTCGAGGACCTTGGTGGAACGTTTCACCACGTGATCGGCGACAACGTGCCCGAGGCGCTCCTCGCATTCGCCAAGGGGGTCAACGCCACCCAGATCGTGCTCGGCTCCAGCCGCCACCGCTCCTGGCGGTACGTCTTCGGCCCGGGCGTCGGCGCCACCGTCGCCCGTGACTCGGGGCCCGACCTCGACGTGCACATCGTCACGCACGAGGAGGTCGCCAAGGGCCGTGGGCTTCGGCCCGTGACCCGCTCGGCGGCCCGGCTCGGCCGGACCCGGCTGGTGGCCGGCTGGGTGGTCGGGGTGGCCCTGCCGCTGGCGCTCGCGATCCTGCTGACGCACATCGACAGCGACCCCGGTCTCGCCAACGAGATGCTGCTGTTCCTGGCCCTGACCGTGGCCGCGGCGCTGCTCGGCGGGCTCTGGCCGGCGCTGGCCTCCGCGGCCGTGGGCTCCCTGCTGCTGAACTACTACTTCGCCCCGCCCCTCCACCGCTTCACCATCTCGGACCCCAAGAACATCGTCGCCATCGCCGTCTTCTTCGGCGTCGCGGGCTCCGTGGCCTCCGTCGTCGACGCCGCCGCCCGCCGCACCCACCAGGCCGCCCGGCTGCGCGCCGAGTCCGAGATCCTCTCCTTCCTCGCCGGCAGCGTGCTGCGCGGGGAGACCACCCTGGACGCCCTGCTGGAGCGCGTGCGGGAGACCTTCGCTATGGAATCCGTGGCGCTGCTGGAGCGCGAGAGCGACGTCGAGCCCTGGCGGCCGGCCGGCAGCGTCGGCCCGAACCCGGTCGCCCGCCCCGAGGACGCCGACGTGGACATGCCGATCGGCGACCACATGGCGCTGGCCCTGTCCGGGAGGGTGCTGCCCGCCGAGGACCGTCGCGTGCTCGGCGCCTTCGCCGCCCAGGCCGCCGTCGTACTCGACCGCCAGCGGCTGGTCGGAGAGGCGGAGGAGGCCCGCCGGATGGCGGAGGGCAACCGGATCCGGACCGCGCTGCTGGCAGCCGTCAGCCATGACCTCCGTACGCCGCTGGCCTCCATCAAGGCCTCCGTGAGCTCTCTGCGCTCCGACGACGTGGAATGGTCGCAGGAGGACCGCGCCGAGCTCCTGGAGGGCATCGAGGACGGCGCCGACCGGCTCGACCACCTCGTGGGCAACCTGCTCGACATGTCACGGCTCCAGACCGGAACCGTCACCCCGCTGATCCGCGAGATCGACCTCGACGAGGTGGTCCCGATGGCGCTGGGCGGCGTGCCCGAGGGCAGCGTGCTCCTGGACGTCCCGGAGACCCTGCCCATGGTGGCCGTGGATCCCGGGCTGCTGGAGCGGGCCGTGGCCAACGTGGTGGAGAACGCGGTGAAGTACAGCCCGCCCGGGGAGCAGGTGCTGGTGGCGGCCAGCTTCCTCGGAGACCGGGTCGAGGTACGGGTCGTGGACCGCGGTCCGGGCGTCCCCGACGAGGCCAAGGACCGGATCTTCGCCCCGTTCCAGCGGCACGGTGACGCGCCGCGCGGCGCCGGGGTCGGGCTCGGGCTGGCCGTCGCGCGCGGCTTCGCGGAGGCCATGGACGGCACCCTGGAGGCCGAGGACACCCCCGGGGGCGGGCTCACGATGGTGCTCACGCTGCGGGCGGCGACCGGCGGACGGCCTCGGATCCACGTGAGCGTGGACGGCGAGGGGCGCAGCGCGCCGGGCGGGGCCGGGGGACGCGACCGGGGGGCAGACGGGCACGACCGGGCCGACGGGCACCCCGCAGATTTTCATCTTGATTCGATACGACAGAAGGCAGGACCTCAATGACCCGGGTGCTCGTGGTGGACGACGAACCCCAGATCGTCCGAGCCCTCGTGATCAACTTGAAGGCGCGCAAGTACGAGGTCGACGCGGCCGCCGACGGGGCGAGCGCCCTGGAACTGGCGGCCGCCCGCCACCCCGACGTGGTCGTCCTGGACCTCGGCCTGCCCGATATGGACGGCGTCGAGGTGATCAAGGGGCTGCGCGGCTGGACCCGGGTCCCGATCCTGGTGCTCTCCGCCCGGCACAGCTCCGACGAGAAGGTCGAGGCCCTGGACGCCGGGGCCGACGACTACGTCACCAAGCCCTTCGGCATGGACGAGCTGCTCGCCAGGCTGCGCGCGGCCGTCCGGCGGGCGGAACCGGGCGCCGGGGCCGGCGAGGACGAGGTGATCGTCGAGACCGAGACCTTCACGGTGGACCTCGCGGCGAAGAAGGCGGTGCGCGACGGCCGCGACGTACGCCTGACGCCCACCGAGTGGCACCTGCTGGAGGTGCTGGTGCGCAACGGCGGCAAACTGGTCAGCCAGAAGCAGCTCCTCCAGGAGGTCTGGGGACCCTCCTACGGGACCGAGACCAACTACCTGCGGGTCTACACGGCCCAGCTGCGGCGCAAACTGGAGGCCGACCCCGCGCACCCGAGGCACTTCATCACCGAACCGGGCATGGGATACCGCTTCGAGAGGTAGTGGGGGCGCCGGTACGCTTCCTGTATGAGTGCTGAACCGCGTCCCGAGAAGTCCGCGAAGCCGGCGAAGCCCGCCAGGCCGGCGGGCCGGTTCCGCCGGATGATAGAGCGGCTGTCCACCTCGCAGGAGGAGCTGCATTCGGCGGAGCTGCAGGAGGACGCAGAAGCCGCGGGGTGCTTGCGGATCTGCGACTGCCACGACCGTCAGATAGTGAAGGTGACCGGGACCCTGCGGACCGTCACCCTGCGGCCGCGCGCGGGCGTCCCCGCCTTGGAGGCCGAGCTCTTCGACGGCTCGGCCGCGCTCGATGTCGTCTGGCTCGGACGTCGCTCGATCGTGGGAATCGAACCCGGCCGTCGCATGATCGCCTCCGGGCGGATCTCGATGAGCCACGGCCGTCGGGTGCTCTTCAACCCGAAGTACGAACTCCGACCGCTCGGACAGGAGCACTGACGGTGACGTCACTCGACAAACCCACCACGCCCGGCGCGGACCCCGCCGCGGGTCCTTCCGCGGACCAGAAGGCCGTCACGCAGGCCGCCCTCTTCGACGCCTTCGGCGGCATCCGGGGCACCGTGGAGACGATGCTCCCCGGCCTGCTCTTCGTCATGATCTACACGATCAACAAGGACGTGAAGCTGTCCGCCATCGCGGCGGGAGCGGTCGCGGTCCTGCTGGTGATCGTGCGGCTGCTGCGCAAGGACACGGTCAAGCACGCCTTCAGCGGGGTCTTCGGCGTGGGCGTGGGCGTGGCCTTCGCCCTGTTCACGGGCAGCGCGAAGGGCTTCTACCTGCCCGGCATGATCTACGGCGCCGGCCTGGGCGTGGCCTTCACGCTCTCCGCGCTGGTGGGCTTCCCGCTGCTGGGCGTGATCCTGGGGCCGGTGTTCAAGGAGAACCTGTCCTGGCGCACGCGCAACCCCGGGCGCAAGAAGGCGTACGTCAAGGCCAGCCTGGCCTGGGGCCTGATCTTCCTCGCGAAGTACGCGATCCTCTTCCCGCTGTACTGGTGGGGCGACGCGACGCAGCTCGGCTGGGTGCTCATCGCGCTGAAGCTGCCGCCGATGGTGCTGGCGGTGTACTTCACCTGGCTCTTCCTGGCGCAGGCGCCGCCGCCGATCAACGT
This sequence comes from Streptomyces sp. NPDC006450, assembly GCF_040612195.1. Classification (NCBI taxonomy): domain Bacteria; kingdom Bacillati; phylum Actinomycetota; class Actinomycetes; order Kitasatosporales; family Streptomycetaceae; genus Streptomyces; species Streptomyces sp. NPDC006450. The sequence continues at coordinate 12,202 of NZ_JBEXPT010000004.1, forward strand.
GATCGCCGAGTGGGAGGCGGAGGAGGCCGCGGAGAAGGCGGCCAAGGCCGCGAAGTCCGCGGGGGGCCGGGGAGCCTGAGCCGTACGCGCAGCTCCGTAGCCGGGACGCGGGAAGGGGATCGCGTACTTCGCGAGGAAGATCAGGCCCCAGGCCAGGCTGGCCTTGACGTACGCCTTCTTGCG
>NZ_JBEXPT010000004.1:12394-143146 GCF_040612195.1 Streptomyces sp. NPDC006450
CGCCGACGCCCCACGCCGGCCGCCGGCGCGGGGCCGGGGGCGGCCGCCGGTGGGGGCCGCCCCCCCCTTCGGCGGTTCAGCGGGACCCCGGGTCAGTCCGCGGCCTGGAGGAGGTCCTCCAGCTGCTCCTCACGGGCCTGGGCGGCCACGAAGAGGAGCTCGTCGCCCGGCTCCAGGGTCTCCTCGCCGTGCGGCGTGAGCACCCGGTTGCCCCGGATGATCGTGACCAGCGAGGTGTCCTCGGGCCAGGTGATCTCGCTGATCTGCTTGCCCGCGACCTGGGAGTCGGCGGGCAGGGTCAGCTCGACGAGGTTGGCGTCGCCGTGGCTGAAGCGCAGCAGCCGGACCAGGTCGCCGACGCTGACGGCCTCCTCGACCAGCGCCGACATCAGGCGCGGCGTGGAGACGGCGACGTCGACGCCCCAGGACTCGTTGAAGAGCCACTCGTTCTTCGGGTTGTTCACCCGCGCCACGACCCGGGGGACCCCGTACTCGGTCTTGGCGAGGAGGGAGACGACCAGGTTGACCTTGTCGTCACCGGTCGCGGCGATGACCACGTTGCAGCGCTGGAGCGCCGCCTCGTCGAGCGAGGTGATCTCGCAGGCGTCGGCCAGCAGCCATTCGGCCTGCGGCACCCGCTCCACCGAGATGGCGGTCGGGGCCTTGTCCACGAGGAGCACCTCGTGGCCGTTCTCCAGGAGCTCGCCCGCGATGGAACGGCCCACCGCGCCGGCTCCGGCGATCGCGACCCTCATGCGTGTGCCTCCTCAGGCCCCTCGGCGAAGGCGGCCTCCACCTTGTCGATCTCGTCCGTCCGCATCATCACGTGGACGAGGTCGCCCTCCTGGAGGACGGTCGCCGACGTCGGCAGCATGGCCTCGCCCAGCCGGGTGAGGAAGGCGACGCGGACGCCGGTCTCTTCCTGCAGCCGGCTGACCTTCTGGCCGATCCAGGCGGTGGAGGTGTGCACCTCCGCGAGCTGGACACCGCCGCTCGGATCGCGCCACAGCGGCTCGGCGCCGGAAGGCAGCAGCCGGCGCAGCATCTGGTCGGCCGTCCACCGCACGGTGGCGACGGTGGGGATGCCCAGGCGCTGGTAGACCTCGGCGCGCTTGGGGTCGTAGATGCGGGCGGCGACGTTCTCGACGCCGAACATCTCACGGGCCACCCTGGCGGCGATGATGTTGGAATTGTCACCACTGCTCACCGCGGCGAAGGCGCCCGCCTCCTCGATGCCGGCCTCGCGCAGCGTGTCCTGGTCGAAGCCGACTCCGGTGACGCGGCGGCCGCCGAATCCGGCTCCCAGCCGGCGGAATGCGGTGGGGTCCTGGTCGATGACCGCGACCGTATGCCCCTGCTGTTCCAGGGTCTGCGCGAGGGCGGAGCCCACTCTTCCGCAGCCCATAATGACGATGTGCACGGCCGTCCTTCCGGCTGTCAGCGGCTCGCTGGGTTCCAGCCTCATTGCTGCTCTGGCTTAACAGGGTCTCAGACCATGGCCCAAGCTACACACGGGCGGTCACCAGTGTGACCATTTGCGCGGGAGGTGGCGCTCCATTGCCCTGGATGCGGAGGGACTTCCCGTCGTAGTGGGGTGGGGGTTCGTCAGGCCGATTTCGAACGCTTACGATCCTCTGCGTGTCCAAACTGACCGACGTGCCCAAACGGATCCTGATCGGCCGGGCGCTACGAAGCGACCGCCTCGGGGAAACCCTCCTTCCCAAGCGGATCGCCCTCCCCGTGTTCGCGTCCGACCCGCTCTCCTCGGTGGCATATGCCCCGGGCGAGGTCCTGCTGGTCCTCTCGATCGCAGGCGTGTCGGCGTACCACTTCAGCCCCTGGATCGCCCTCGCGGTCGTCGTGCTGATGTTCACCGTGGTCGCCTCCTACCGGCAGAACGTCCACGCCTACCCCAGCGGCGGCGGTGACTACGAGGTCGCCAACACCAACCTCGGGCCGAAGGCCGGTCTCACCGTCGCGAGCGCCCTGCTCGTCGACTACGTCCTGACGGTCGCCGTGTCGATCTCCTCCGGAGTCGAGAACCTCGGCTCCGCCGTCGATTTCGTCATCGAGCACAAAGTGCTCTCCGCGATCCTCATGATCCTGCTCCTCACACTGATGAACCTGCGCGGCGTGAAGGAATCCGGGAACCTCTTCGCCATCCCCACCTACGTGTTCGTCGGCGCCGTCTTCGTGATGATCGCCTGGGGCGCCTGGCGCGGCCTGGTCCTGAACGACACCATGCAGGCCCCGACGGCCGACCTGGAGATCAAACCCGAGCACGAGGGGCTCGCCGGCTTCGCGCTGGTCTTCCTGCTGCTGCGCGCCTTCTCCTCCGGCTGCGCCGCGCTCACGGGCGTCGAGGCCATCAGCAACGGCGTGCCCGCCTTCCGCAAGCCCAAGAGCAAGAACGCGGCCACCACCCTCGCCCTCATGGGCGGCCTGGCCGTCACCATGTTCTGCGGGATCATCGCCCTGGCCATGGCGACCGACGTCAAGATGGCCGAGAACCCCTCCGAGGACCTCCTGGAGAACGGCACCCCGGTCGGCCCCGACTTCGTCCAGCACCCGGTCATCTCCCAGGTCGCCGAGGCCGTCTTCGGCAACGGCAGCTTCCTCTTCATCGTGCTCGCCGCGGCCACCGCGCTGGTCCTCTTCCTCGCCGCGAACACCGCGTACAACGGCTTCCCGCTGCTCGGCTCGATCCTCGCCCAGGACCGCTACCTGCCGCGCCAGCTGCACACCCGCGGCGACCGCCTCGCCTTCTCCAACGGCATCGTGCTGCTCGCGGGCGCCGCGATGCTGCTCGTGTGGATCTACGACGCCGACTCGACGAAGCTGATCCAGCTCTACATCGTCGGCGTGTTCGTCTCCTTCACGCTGAGCCAGATCGGCATGGTCCGGCACTGGAACCGCCACCTGCGCAAGGAGCGCGACCCGGCCGCGCGCCGCCGGATGCACCGCTCCCGGGCGATCAACACCTTCGGCGCCTTCTTCACCGGCATGGTGCTGGTGGTCGTCCTGGCCACCAAGTTCACCCACGGCGCCTGGGTCGCCCTGCTCGGCATGGTCATCTTCTACGGAACGATGACCGCGATCCGCAAGCACTACGACCGGGTCTCCGAGGAGATCGCGGCGGCCGAGGGCCCGAGCGACGACAGCGTGCGCCCCTCGCGGGTCCACTCCATCGTCCTGGTCTCCAAGGTCCACAAGCCCACCCTGCGCGCCCTGGCCTTCGCCAAGCTGACCCGCTCGGACCGGCTGGAGGCGCTCAGCATCAGCGTCGACCCGATCGAGACCAAGGCGCTGCGCGAGGAGTGGGAGCGGCGCGGCATCAACGTCCCGCTCAAGATCCTGGACTCCCCGTACCGCGAGATCACCCGCCCGGTCGTCGAGTACGTGAAGGGCCTGCGCAGCGAGAACCCGCGCGACGCCGTCAGCGTGTACATCCCCGAGTACGTGGTCGGACGCTGGTACGAGCACCTGCTGCACAACCAGAGCGCCCTGCGCCTCAAGGGCCGGCTCCTCTTCACCCCCGGCGTGATGGTCACCTCGGTGCCCTACCAGCTGGAGTCCTCGGAGCTGGCGAAGAAGCGGGCGAAGAAGCGCGCGGAGTGGAACGCCCCGGGCGCGGTGCGCCGCGGGCCGGTCGACACCCCGCGTCCGCGTCCGAAGGACCCCGCGGCGAAGTAGTCCGCAGCCCCGGAACCGGGGTGGCGAACGGCCGGACGAGATCCACGTAAACTGGTGGGTCGGTCGTCCGGCCGTTCCTTTTTGATCTTCTGATCCACATCCTTGGAGTCTCCCCACCATGACGAGCGAGCAGAACGAGAAGCAGTCACTGGTCGGGGAGGAGTACGAGGTCGAGGTCGGCCCCGTCGCGCACGGCGGGCACTGCATCGCCCGGACCGCCGAGGGCCGCGTCCTGTTCGTCCGGCACACGCTGCCCGGCGAGAAGATCGTCGCGCGCGTGACCGAGGGCGACGTCGACTCCCGCTTCCTGCGCGCCGACGCCATCACCGTCCTCGACCCCTCCAAGGACCGCACCCCGGCCCCCTGCCCGTACGCCGGCCCCGGCAAGTGCGGCGGCTGCGACTGGCAGCACGCCAAGCCGGGCGCCCAGCGCCGGCTCAAGGGCGAGGTCATCGCCGAGCAGCTGCTGCGGCTCGCCGGCCTCACCCCGGAGCAGGCCGGCTGGGACGGTACGGTCATGCCGGCCGAGGGCGACAAGGTGCCCGCAGGGCAGGTCCCGCAGTGGCGCACCCGCGTGCAGTACGCGATCGACGAGGACGGCGTCGTGGGCCTGCGCAAGCACCGCTCGCACGAGATCCAGCCGGTCGACCACTGCATGATCGCGGCGCCCGGCGTCACCGAGCTCGGCATCGAGGCGCAGGACTGGCCCCAGATGGAGACCGTCGAGGCCATCGCCGCCACCGGCTCGAGCGACCGCCAGGTCGTCCTGACCCCGCGCCCGGGCGGCCGCCTCCCGCTGGTCGAACTCGACAAGCCGGTCTCGGTCCTCCGGGTCGAGGAGAAGGACGGCGGGGTCCACCGCGTCCACGGCCGCCCCTTCGTGCGCGAGCGCGCGGACGGCCGCACGTACCGCGTGGGCATGGGCGGCTTCTGGCAGGTCCACCCCCAGGCCGCCGACACCCTGATCAAGGCCGTCATGCAGGGCCTGATGCCGCGCAAGGGCGAGATGGCCCTCGACCTCTACTGCGGCGTCGGCATCTTCGCCGGCGCCCTCGCGGAACGCCTCGGCGACACCGGCGCGGTGCTCGGCATCGAGTCCACGAAGCGCGCGGTCGAGGACGCCCGCCACAACCTCACCGACTTCCCCCGCGTCCGCATCGAGCAGGGCAAGGTCGAGCAGATCCTCCCGAAGACCGGCATCACCGAGTGCGACCTGGTCGTCCTGGACCCGCCCCGCGCGGGCGCCGGCAAGCAGACGGTCCGCCAGGTCGCCGGCCTCACCCCGCGCCGCATCGCCTACGTGGCCTGCGACCCGGCAGCCCTCGCCCGCGACCTGGGCTACTTCCAGGAGGCGGGCTACAAGGTCCGCACCCTGCGCGCCTTCGACCTCTTCCCGATGACGCACCACGTGGAGTGCGTGGCGATCCTGGAGCGGGTGGCGAAGGACGCCTGACCTGCGGTTTTTCGGAATTCTTCAGCTGCTCGACTTGTTTCCGCGCACGCGACGCGTGAAGGTCTGTTGGAGCTTGCGAGGACTGCTTGACCTGCGGTTTCAGTGCGGAGAGCCGCGGTCGTTGCTAGCGGTGCCCGGGCACTCCTCAAGCTTCTGACGTTCGAATGACGCACGTTCTGAAGCCCCATCACATCGGCCCGGCCACGTCCAAGCACGGGGCCGGGCCGATGTGATGGGGCTCGGGATTGGTAGGTAAGCAGCCCTTTGCTGTCCGAACATCTAAGTAGTAAGCGGTCCCCGTAACGGCATCTCTGAGTCAGTGCCCGACTGTGCAAGCCTTTCGAGACTGGGGAGTGGATGGCATCGTGGTCCATGGGACTCGTACTCCAAGCGAGGCGCCTCACGCTACGTGGGCATGCTGTGTCGGTTAGCAGCTGGGGACCTTCGGCCGGCCAACCGGCGAGCCGATCTGCCGCTTCGAACGCGCCCGGTCGGGCGAACTGGCCGATGTCGACATCAAGAAGCTCGGCAGCATCACCGGCGGCGGCGGGTGGTGACCGTCGGCAGGCGGGCCGGCGAACGCAACGGCCGGGCTACCACCTGGGAACGCAAGAGCTGCAAGCCGGTGATCGGCTACAGGAGAGTCCTCAACGACGAGCGCCAGGCACCGCCATCGCCTTCTGGCGTCGCACGAACTCCTTCTTCATTGGGTGCTCGTACGTCCGCCCGCTCCTGCTGGCCGTCAGTGCTGCCGCCGCCCGAACCGGGGTCCTCCCCGAAGCAATGATCAGGATGTGGGCCTCACTGTGGTGTACCCGGACTCGCGTAAGCACGCTGCACAGCGAGCTACAGCCGAGCGATCCACCCCTCTGTTCACCGTCGCACGGATCGCTCGAGGTACGGCCACGGACAATCCAAACCGCCGGAAGGATTGGCACCGTCCAACGCGGTTCGTTCGTCGTCCGTCAGAGGGGCAGCCGCGAGTATCTTCTGCGGGTTCATGAGACAGCCTGCGCCGCTCCGAGGCAGGAGCGTCCGGTATGCCGTACACGGAGCCGTCCTGAGCCTCACCAGGCCCTGTAGCCGAATCGTTGCCGACCCTGATCTCCGTGTCCGTGCCCTACGGATCTTCGGGGCCTTCGCCTACCGGAGCGAAGTCCCGTCTCTGTCTGAGGCGGCGAGCAGGGCACGACGTCCTGAGACGCCACCTCGACGGTGTGGTGCTTCGCGGCTGACGAATGCCAAACGGCGGCACTGACGACGTCAGACACCGTCGCCAGTATCAAGGCCTGCCGTCGTCTCGCGTGAGGGATCCGGTATGGAAACGGACTGGACCTTGCAGTGCCGTGCGCGCTCCGTCGAAGTCTGCCAGCCGCGCGGCAACGGTGGCCACCGCAAGGCGCTGGGGGAGCGCTGCTGAGAACTTCAGGCCGTGTACCGCCCGGTGGTCGACATCAGGTAGCACCAGGGCGTTTCCGTTGTCAGCATCCTGACGAGCCATTCGCCACATGTCGGCTGTCAGGTCTTCTCGTAGCCGCATGTAGCAGTCCGTCGGCCGTTGAACTGGGTCACTGATCGACGGAAGCGTGGCAGCGAGTGTCGCGTTCGCTCGGTAGCCGGCCCATGTCCACCACCGCACATCCGTTCCAAGTCGGGTGATCAGGGAGCCGTCAGCGTGGGCGATTTGAGGAGCTTCGTCCTCGCGCCACTCGGTCAGGCAACCCTCGGCCCGACGGGTGAGAGAAACCAGGGGGTCTGCTCCGAGAACTACGTCGCGCATCGAGCGGGTCAAGGCGTACGAGAGGCCGGCGAGCGACCCGCCCGTCCACTTGGCGATGCCGCCACCATCGGCAGGCTCGACGAAAGCCCGCTTGCGTCCCCAGTCGATGAACGTCACCTGCCAGCTGCGTCCGCCGAGGAGCAACCGGCGCGGGCCCGGCCGCTCCTCCGTCAACACGGAAGGGTCGGTCTGCCCGATCTCGGTACGACCGGACAGGACCGTGAACTGAGGGGGAGCGGTGAAGGAAGCGGTCAGCTCGATGAAGTGACGCCGGCCGAATCGCCGCTCCGCCTCGGGACCGATGAAGAGCATGCTGCCGTCCTCGTCGAGGAACCCCTCGTCCACCAGGTGTCGCAGGATGGGAGCCGCCGATCCGTCGAACGGGGCCAGCCCGTTCCACATTCCTTCCCATGTCCGGTTGCCGATGCGGTGTTGTTGGAGCGTGGCGGCGAGCAGCTGTTGTGCCACGAGGTGGCGCGGCTGTGGCGGAGGGATCACCGGCTCGACCCAGCCGCGGCCCCAGAGCAGCAGGAGAGCGGCGGCCTGTAGCAGGGTGTCCTTGGTGGTGGCGAGGAACAGGCAGTTGCGCGTGGTCCCCGAGCGCCGCCCGGTACGGCCGATGCGCTGGAGGAAGGACGCCACTGTACGGGGCGAGTCGATCTGGATGACGCGGTCCAAGTCGCCCACGTCGATGCCTAGCTCCAGTGTGGAGGTGGAGACGATGACGCAGTCGCGTGCCTCCGCGAAGGCCTGCTCCGACCGGGCTCTTTCCTCGGCCGAGAGCGAGGCGTGCGAGAGGAACACCGTCACTTCGCGTGCTCGCAGAGCGGCTCCCAGCTCCTCCACCTGTCGTCTGGACTCGCAGAACACCAGCCGCTTCTCACCCCTGTGCAGAGCTGCGATCAACTTGGACGCGTTGTCGAGGGAGCCCACGTAGTCCAGCTCCACCTCGCCCGGCGGCCGGAGGTTGCCGTTTGTGGCGGCCACGGTCGGGTCGGCAGCGGGCGAGAGCGCGAGGTCCGGGGCGACGACCCGGCCCGGGCGTTTGCCCGCACCGGAACCTTGAAGCCAGGTGAGGAGCTGCTCCGGGTTCCCGACGGTTGCGGAGAGACCGATCCGCTGGATGGGGCGTTCTGTTACCTGCTCCAGACGTTCCAGCACGGCGAGCAGGTGCCAGCCGCGATCGTCGCCCGCGAACGCGTGCACCTCGTCCACCACGACCGCCCGGACCCCGCTCAGAAGATGGGCGTGGTCGGTCTTCACCCCGATGAGCATGGCCTCGAGTGACTCGGGCGTGGTGAGGAGGATGTCGGGTGAATCCGTACGGATGCGCCTGCGCTGGGACTCCTTGGTGTCTCCGTGCCACAGCTCGGCCCTGCGGCCGAGCCATCGAGCGTAGGAGTCGACGCGGGTCACCAGGTTGTTGAGGAGTGCTTTGAGCGGGCACAGGTAGAGAACGGACGTTCCGGACCAGCGCTCGCGGGACATCGCAGAAAGAATGGGCAGGCATGCTGCCTCGGTCTTGCCACCCGCAGTGGGCGCGAGCAGCACGGCGTCTTCGCCGTCCATGAGGGGATCGATCGAGGCCCGTTGTAGAGGGCGTAGGTCAGGCCAGCCCAACGTGTTCACGACATGGTGGAGGACTACGGGGTCAAGTCGGTCGACGGGGTCCGCGCCGGGTCGGTGGGTGGTGGTGTGGGCGGACCCGGCATCCCCGGCCTCGTCTCGGCTCATCACACGTCCAGGTCGATGTCGTCGGCTGATCCGGATGCCGCGTGATTGCGCTCCACGTCCGTGAGTTCGCTGCTCGTCACGGTCAGCCGGTAGTGCTGACGGGGGTCGAAGTCCTCGAACTGGTCCACGCGGTCCAGGACGTCACCGACCAGCTTCTTGAGGAACAGTCGCGGCGCCACACCTGCCTTTCCCCCGAGGGCTCCGCCCACCGCCCGGGCGAGGTCGGCAACGTACGCATCGTCGGCGAGTGACTTCACACGGTCCGGCGAAGAGGCACCCTGCGCATACAGGTCGCGGATGGTCACTCCGAGGCCGACCAGAGACTCCTGGGTGAAGCCCGGCAGCCGGACTTGCACAGCACGCGGATTGTCGAAGCGCGGGTCGGTGGTGAAATCGGTGGCGAGGCGCTGGGCGAGAGGAGCGAGCCGCTGAACCCCCTGCTGTCCGTCGTAGAACGCCGGAGTTCCGGTGATCAGGAGATAGAGGCCGGGGAACCGGCCGGAGTGCACCTCGTCGATGAGCTGCCGAAGGGCGTTCAACGCCTTGTCCCGTGCATCCGAACGTACGCGCTGCAGGGTCTCGACCTCGTCCAGGACGACGAACAGACCGTTGTGTCCGGAGTCGCGCAGCACGGTGAGGAGGCCCTGCAGGAAGCCGAAGGCCCCGAAGTGATCGAGGTCGCCGCGGACTCCGGCGGAGCGCCGGGCTGCCGCAGCCACATGTGGCTGGCCGCCCAGCCAGGCGAGGACGGCCGCTGCCGTCGCCTCGTCGCCCCCGGCGAGGGCTGACTTGTAGCCGCGCAGTGCTGTGGCGAACGAGGGCGCGTGCCGTGACACCTCGGCCAATCGCGCCGTCAGCAGCTGCTCGACTGCCTGCGGGAGACCCTCCTCGTCGGCGCCGTCCGCGAGGGCATCCTCTTCCAAGGTGTAGAACCATGAGTCCACTACGGGCCGGAGCGCACTCGGGGGGAAGCTCGCGGTGGCCAGCCGCTCGGTGAGGCGCCGGTAGACGGTCTCCAGCTTGTGGAGCGGGGTCTCCGTCTCGGAGATCTGGATCTCCGCCAGCGCGAAGCCCCTCCGCTTGGCCCGTTCACCGAGCCACCGGGTGAAGAAGGTCTTGCCCGACCCGTACTCCCCGCGGACGGCCTTGAACACCGACGAACCGGAGGCGACCGTGTCGAGCTCGGCATCGAGCGCTGCCTCGAACCGGTCCAGGCCGGTAGCCAGGAGGTCGAGCCCGCTTTCGGGAACGGCACCGCGGCGCAGGGCGTCGATCACCGCACGGCGACGCGCCGCGCTGGCCGGGGAGGGGCGGGAGGAAGCAGCGATACTCACGTCACCAGTGTCCCATTCCGGCGGCGCACGGCGGTTGGCCGAAGTCGACTACTGGTGTGGACGATCTCGTTGACCTCCATGTCGCGTGATTGGTCTAATCGCCGCTTGCGTGATGAAGGCGCAGCACTGCGAGGGTGGGGAACAAGCACGTGGCCGGACTCGACAATGTGAAACTCAAGGCGCTCCTGGCAGATGTGGCGTCAGGCTCCCTTCAACTGCCCGATTTCCAGCGGGACTGGAAGTGGGATGACGATCGAATTCGCGCCATTGTTGCGACGGTGACGCTCGATTACCCCCTGGGCGTGGTGATGACGCTGGAGACGGGGGGCGACTCACCCTTCCGTGCCCGTGCCCTCACCGGTGCGCAGGTGGCGGAGGACGTGGCGCCCAGCTTGCTGCTCCTCGACGGACAGCAGCGTCTCACCTCGTTGTTCCAGGCTCTGTTCCAGGACAGTCCCGTCGAGACCACTGACGCGCGTGGCAACTCGGTCAGGCGCTGGTACTACGCGGACATCAAGAACGCCATCGGCTCGCCCGCGGACCGCGACGAGGCCATCGTGTCCGTACCGGAGGACAAGGTCCAGCGATCCAACTTCGCCCGGAACATCGTTCATGACCTGACCACGGCGGAAGGGGAGTGTGCTGCAGGACTCTTCCCCCTGAGCATCGTTTTCGACACCGCGAAGGTGAACGCCTGGCGGCGAGCGTACGAGAAGATGGACGACGGTCACTTCGACCGGTGGAGCCGCTTCGAAGAGCAGGTCCTCGAGCCGGTGCGCTCCTTCCAGGTACCCATGATCAAGCTGGCTGCCTCCACGTCCATGGACGCCGTGTGCGCAGTCTTCGAGCGGGTGAACACGGGGGGCGTACCTCTCAACGTCTTCGAGCTCCTGACGGCGACCTACGCCGGTGACCGGGCCTACCGTGAGCGGACCGACGACTACTACCAGCTGCCTCAGGTCTGGCGTGCGATCAAGGAGGACCTGGCCGGCCGCCACCCAGTGTTCGGACGGCTCGAGGCTGGCATCGACGACGGACTGAGCAGCAGCGACTTCCTCCAGGCCGTTGCACTCGTGCGCACGTGGTCCCGGAAGCAGGACGGGCTGGGCACCGGCGTCTCCTGCAAGCGTCGGGACCTCCTCGAGCTGCCCCTCGCGGACTTCGAGTTTCTCGCGCCGAGGCTTGCCAAGGCATTCGCCTGGGCCGGCGCCTTCCTCGAGAGGCAGTGCATCGTGCGCGCCGCCGAGCTGCCCTACCGCACCCAGCTTGTGCCTCTCGCCGCGGTCAGGGCCGTCCTCGGTGAGGCGACCGACACGCTCGGTGCGGAAGACATGATCACGCAGTGGTACTGGTGCGGCGTGCTCGGCGAGATGTACGGCGGGTCCACCGAGACCCGCTTCACGCGGGACGTCGAACAGCTGGTGGCATGGGTCCGTCGTGAAGGTACCGCCCCGGAGACCGTCACCGACGCCTACTTCTTCCCGGAGCGGCTGGACACGCTCACCACGCGGAACAGCGCCGCCTACAAGGGAATCTATGCGCTGCTGATCAAGCAGGGCGCTGTGGACTGGCACCACACGGAGACGCCGCTGAAACCCGCCCTGATGGACGAGTACGGCGTGGACGTCCGGCACATCTTCCCCCGGGCCTGGGTGCGCCGGCAGTACGACGGGGTCAAGACCCCCCCTGCCAACTCCATCGTCAACAAGACACCGCTGTCCCTGCGTGCGGCTCAGGCCCTCACGGGTGCGCCTGCCGCCTATATCGACTCACTCGCCGCTGCCTCCGACATGCGCCGGGAGTGGTTCGACGACGTCATCGCGACGCATCTGATCGATCCGTATTTCCTGAGGAAGAACGACTACGAGGCGTTCTACGCGGCCCGCGCCAAGCAGCTTGAGGACATGGTGTACGCAGCCATGGGCAAGCGGACGATCCTGCGTGACACGACCGACGGCAAGGCGGTCAAGTGAACCAGAAGCCGAGCACCGAGGAGCTTCTCGCGTTCAAGGGCACAGAGGTCCCCCTCGGGGAACTGCTGGACCTGTTCGGCGTGCGGGTGCGCAGGCCGTGGAACGTGCACGAGATCGAGCAGGCACTGACTGACGCGGGGCTCGCCACCCTTCCGGACTTCGCCAACTGCGCTCCGGGTGCCCGTGTCCAGATCGTCGCCTTCGCCACGGCGGCGCAGGCCATGCCCGAACCTGACGAAACCGACGAGGCGGAGCGGGATCCGCTTCCGTCGGCCGCGCTGCCGCAGCGGCTCCGGATCGGTGACCTGCCGTCCGCCCGCGGCGGGGTGCATTGTGTGTCCCTCACGGCGGAGCTGTCCCAGGCGACGTACTTGATGCGCCAGCGAGGCTATGCGCAGATACCCGTCACGACGGGCATGACGACACTCCACGGAGTGATCACCTGGCGTTCCCTGGCTCTCATGTACGAGCGGGGCAAGGAGAGCAGCCTGGAGAACGCGATGCAGCAGGAGTCGCTCCCGGTTGCCGATGCGCGGCAGGAGTTCTTCGCCTGCCTGCCGATGCTGTCGGAGCACGGCTACCTTCTGGTCCGAGGTGAGGACGGGAGCCTGTCCGGCATCGTGACGCAGACGCACGTGGTCGGCCGCTTCGAGAGCGCCGCCCGCCCCTTCTTCCTGCTCGGAGAGATCGAATCCCTCCTGCGCCGGTGGCTGGGAGCCAAGCTCGCAGAGGAGGCGATCAAGGCGGTCCAGACGAACAAGAAGGCGGAGCACCGCTCGGGCAGGGTCGAGGACCTGACGTTCGGCGACTACGTCTATCTCCTCAACGGGGAGCAGAAGAAGCAGGCCATGGCCCAGCAGGCGGACCTCAACTGGGCCGCGCTCCAGTGTGAATCCCTGGACCGCGGCCAGTTCGTCCGCCATCTGCAACGCGTGAAGGACGTTCGGAACCGCATCGCTCACTTCGATGCGGAGCCTTTGCCCCTCGAGTCGATGCGGGAGCTGACCGCCTTCACCACCTTGCTGCGGGACTACGCCGGCTGAGCCACCGCTTCACACCCCGAACTGCAGCTGCAAGAGATTCCTGTCGAGACGGAGCGTCCGTCCGTCCGGCAGGGTCTGCAGGACCTGCACTCCGTCGTAGTTGAGAACTTGCCGCAGTACTGCGGCAAAGCCGTCCGCACGGGTGGCCGGGTAATCGACGCGCTGCGCCACAGCCGTCACGGGCAGGGTACCTCCGGCCTCCAGGAGTGCCCGGATCGCCTTCTCCAGCTTGTCAATGGGAGGCTTGCGAGCCAGTAGCCCGACCTGATCCTGGAAGGCATCGGACACGAGCAATGCAGTGATCAGAGCATCGTCCGGCGCGACCAGAACGGGCGTGACGAGGGTCCCCTCGTGTTCGGCCGCCGGTACGAGAGCGACGTCGAACAGGGAGTCGTGCGTCTGGGCCAATTCGGCCTGTGCCTTCGTCGGCTTCTGCCGACTCTGTTTGTCCGGGAGAACGGGTGAAGCGGTGGTCTGGGCGCCGGTACGAAGCGGCGGCTGCTGCGCTTCCTCCAGGAACCACCACGCCGGACGCTGGTCGCCCAGCTCGCGCCAACTCTCGGGCGGCGTCGCTCCGAAGGGCAGGAAGGCGAGCACGGGGATCGTGAACTCCCGTAGGGATGCGCCTCCGTGGTAGCCCGCCTTGAGGGTGGTGTAGCGCGAGTCCGCATCCCACAGAGCGACGATCGAGCTGTTCGCCTCGGGCCAGACCACACGGGGGCCCGACAGCGTGATCTCCGCCTCCGACAGGGGTCCGCCGGGGGCGCGGTGCCGTGCCGAGTCCGGGGCCGCGGCATTCACCTTGACGTCGCGCCGGTCCACCACGTGGCCGTGGTCGCTGGTCAGGATCACTGCCATGCCCTGGGCGGCGGCCACCCGCAGCAGATCGCGCAGCCGCCCTATTTCATCGAGGTGCCAGGCGCCGTCACCGAGCTTCTGCTCCTTGGCGAGGCGGTCGTCGATGGTGTTGAGGACCACTGCGACATGGGTGCGCCCGTCGCCGAGGGCCTCGGTGAGGGCGGGCCCGAAGGTATCGCCGGAGCCCTCGGCACGCAGCTCGTCCTTGTGGAAGACCGCGGCGGGCGTTCCGTCCCAGAAGGCGTGGGTGGGGAAGAGCTTCTTCTCGTCGGCCTGCGTGCCCTTGGTCAGCCTTCCCGCGAACAGCGACGTACGACAGACCGTGGTCAGCGTGGGCAGAGCGGCGGCCATTGCGCGGCGGCGCGGGGCGCCCTCGTCCAGAGGATCGAACTCGGCCCAGGAGGCGCGCAGCTCCTCGGCCAGCTCGCCGGCGATCGCCGCGCTCATCCCGTCCAGGACCAGCAGGAGGACGCGGCGGTCGGTGCCCCGGCGTACGACCGGCTTCACGACCCGGTCGAGGAAGGTCTCCACCGTCAGCATCGAGCCCGGCCCGGTACCGGCGGAGGTCCAGATGGCCAAGGCGCGCGCGAAGGCGCCGTCGATCTCGTGCCGCTTGCGGCGCACCTGTTCACCGAGGGTGTCGTACGCCGACTTCAGGACGGGGGCCGGATCTCCACCCGCTTCGATGTGTTCGAGGGCGCTGTCCACCCACCCGGTCTCGGCGGTGTGCCGTTGGAGGGCGTCGGCGACGGTGTCCGAAGCGCCGGCCGGGTCGCCGGCCAACCACTGGGCCAACCGCTGTGCCATCCGGGCCCGTTCCACCCGCGCCAGTGCTTCCGGGCCTTCGGCGCGCTTGTGCTCTCCCAGAGCCCGTACGGCGTCCGAGACCGCGCGGGGCTGTCCATCGGCCAGCGCCCGGCCCACAGCCGCGAAGCGTGCCTCCAGACCTGCCGAGAGCAGTGCGCTGCTCTCGGCGGCATCTTCCGCACCGAATTGGCGGACCAGTACGGAGGCGCGGTCGAGGACGGTGTCGCTGAGCCGCCTGGCCTCACGCGAAGTCTCCGAGTCCCCGCCGCCGGTGCGGGCCGCGGACGTCAGCAGCGAGCCGACGTACTCCTCGGCGGCCACTCCGAACCGGGACACGAGCAGATCGAGCTCGTCGCCCTTGGCGAGCGGCTGCTCTCCGAACCACCGCTCGGCCCGCCCCCGGGCCCGGTAGGACACGGCGTCGGGCGCACAGTGGACCCACAGCGCGGCACAGACGAGACCGAAGGCCACCGCGTCCGCGCCGTGGTCGGCCGCGACGAGGGCGAGCAGCGCCCGCCCGGCGGGTCCGGCCTGGTCTTCTTCCCCCAGGAACGCGGTCAGTCCGTCCCGCTCGGGCCGCCGCAACTCCAGCAGGAGCTCGGGGCCGCCCGCGGCCAGGGACCAGGCGAACAGGGCGTGCGGGTCCAGGGCGTCACCCGCCGGCGCCCGGCCCGGGGCCTGCGTCTCGCTGTCGTACCTTCCGAGCCGGAGCCGGCGCAGGGCCAGGGAGGACAGGGCGGTGCGCCGGGAGAGCATGCCTCCGGCGACGGGCGGCCAGCCTCCTCCCTTCGGAGGGGTGGCGTCGAGGAGGGCTTCCGCGGCCCAGTTGGATTCCTTGAGCCGTGGGTCGACCTGCTGGGCGCGGAACGCGTCGCGGACCACGTCCCAGCTGTCGACGGTGTCGATGCGCTTCTTGTGGGCGCGCGCCAGGATGGCCGGGTCGAGCTCGTTCTGCTCGCGGTCGGTCAGGATGACGAGCACCGGCGGTCCGGCCGCCTTGTCGTCGAGGTGGTCGAGCAGGAGCTCGTGCACGGCGAGCGGCGAGGGCGCGGGCGCGATGCGAGCCCTCAGCCCGTCACTCCATGCGGGCTCGGCCGGGCCGTCCCACTGCGGCGCCGAGCGCAGCAGCACAGCGCGGCGGCGACCGCTCCCGGCCAGCGAGGTGGTGAGGGAGCTCTGTGACGACAGGTACTGGGTGACGGTCGCGAGGTTCAGCCGTACGGCGACCGTGGCGGAGGCGATGCTCATCCGCCGACGACCCGCCAGACGATCTCCACGGTGGCACCGGGCTCGGCCGCGGCCAGCTCGGCCAGCTCTGCCTGGAGTTCGGCCACCGCGCGCGAGGCCGTGGTCGTACGGGCGCCGCTCGTACGGCGCTTCTGCCCAGGGGCGGCAGACTTCTGCTGGGGGTCGAACGGGATCCGGGGATCGCTGGTGGTCGTGTTCAGCGAGACGTCGGAGGGTCCCGGGGCGGGGCTGGGAGATACGGGCGGCGCGGGCGGAGCGACTGCGCGGTTCCGCTTCACCAGGGCCAGGACCTCGCGCTGGGTGCGTACGAGGGCCTCCTCCAGCTTGTCCGTCCGCTGCTGCTCGCTGCGGGCCACATTGCGCAGGGAGTCAAGCAGCGCCTCGCCTTCGGGCCCCTCGGCCGAGGCCAGCTCCAGCGTGCTCCAGGACGCGGCGGCGAGCGCTTCGGCGACCTTGCGCGCCTGGGCGATGGACGTGCCGTACTGCTCGGCGCTCGGCTGCCCGAGGTCGAACCGGGCGAGGGCCTCCACCGTCTTCTTCGCACCGGCGGCGCCCTGACCCGACGCGGCGGTCACGGCCTTCAGCAGTTCCACGGCCTGCCGGGCGAGCGCGAGGCGACCGCTCTCGCCGGTCTGGTCGAGCTGCAGGAAACCGGCATGGGCCTCCAGCCGCTGGACCAGTTCGGCAGCGAACTCCTGGGCGCCGCGGGCCTGATCGGTGATCTGCCGGGCGAACTGGTTGACGATGCGGCCGCGCAGGATCGTCGGCGCCGGCCGTCCGAAGACGGCGGCGAAGCGCTCCCGGGCCATCTCCCAGTCCTCGGGGGAGGGCAAGGGCTGGCTGCGCAGGGCGTCGCGGTCCTTGATCTGCGTCAGTTCCGGGGCCGGGTCGAGGGGCATGCCCTCGCGCACCCAGACCCGGTCGTCCATCTCGGCGAAGGCCGCCACGACGAGCCGTGCGAGGAAGTCGGGCAGTCCCCGGGGGGACGGCTTGTCGATCCAGTCGGTGAGCGTGATCAGGGTCAGATCGCTGGTGACACCCTTGTCGCGGGCGAGCTGGCGGAAGTGGTCGGCCCAGAACGTCGACAGCTCGAAGTACGCCTCCTTCTGCTGCCCGAGGCGCATCGGACCGACGATCCGCCGCATCAGCGCCCGGTCTCCCGCCGGAACCTCGGTCCGGTGATCGCGCGCCTCGGCGGCGGCCCGGACGTGCCCGAAGACTTTCTTCGCGTCGGCGGCCTTGACGACCGTCCCGGTGTTCTCCGGGTCGAGCTCCGGGTGCTCCGGGAACTGGCTCGCGAGGAGCTTGCCGGCGATGTGGCGGACGCCGTCGCGCAGCGTCTGCCCGAAGGCGAGGGTGAGCCCCTCGACCTCACGCAAGGACTCCAGGTGGTCGCCGAAGCCCAGTTCCACGTCGGCAGGCTTCTTCTCGGCGAGTCCGTACGCCTGCTTGAAGGCCGCCTTGACGGTGGTGAGGAGCGTGTCGCGCTGGCTCTCCAGGAGTCCCTTGGCGCGGGCCCGGTTGTCGGCGTTCAGATGGCCGGCGTACTGGCTGTCGAAGCGCTGGTCGTCGGCCAGGGCCTTGTCGATGACGACGAGCCGGCAGAAGTCCGCGAACCGCTGGCTGGAGAGGTGGGTGGGCAGCCAGGCGACGGTGCGCGACCGCTCGTCCTGCTGCTTCTCGCGCAGGCGCCGGATGCGGTTGGCGTCCTCGACGGGCCCGTACTCGCCGTCGTCGAAGGGAAGGTCGATGGCGAGGCGCCAGCGTCCCTCCTCGCGGGGCACCAGGTCGTGGTCGGGGAGATCGTCCTCGTCCGCGAGGTTTCCGAAGATCACCTCGATGGCCCGGTCGGTGCCGCGCCAGACGAACTGCACTTCCTCGGTCAGCTTGCCGTGCGCGACGTCGAGCTCCTCGGCCAGTAGCCGCTTGGCGAGGGCCTGGCGGTTGCCCGGGTTGTTGTTGACGTTGGCGTTGGCGATGACCGAGTCGACGTCGACACCGGAGAGCTCCAGGCGGACGACCTGGTTGCCCTTGGGCCCAGTCACCTTGATCTCAGGGAAGCGCCCCGCCCAGTCGTCGACCTTGCTGCCGAGGATTCCGTACTCACGGCCGGGGATCGGGGCGACGACCGAGCCGTAGTTGAGCGCGGACAGCCGGCGGATCGTCAGATCGGCGAGGGCCGGGACGCTCGGGGCAAGTGCGGAGAGCAGTAGGGTCCCGACGATCCGGTTGTCGCCGACGAAGGTCTTCACCCGGCCGCGCAGCTCCTCGTCGGTGATGCTGCCGGAGCGCTGCGTGTACTGCTCGACGTCCTCCTCCGACACGTTGTACGTGGCGAGGAGGAACGGGCGGAGCTTGGTCCGGTACAGCTTGTCGGCGGCCTCGAAGACGACCTTGAGACTGTCGGTGAACGGCTTGTCGCCGCCCGCGGTGATCAGCGGGTACAGGTCGCCGACGGGGATCAGGTCGCCCAGGCGCAGCTCGTGGCGGTGGTCGGCGAGGAGCTGGCCCATCAGCTTCATACCGGTGCGGTTGCGCTGGAGCGCGGAGGAGACGTGGACGAGGGTGTCCATGAAAGCGGGGGAGAAGGGATAGGTGAGCCGGAAGCTCTCCTCGTCGGCCCCGACGCCGTCGGCCCCGCGGTCGGAGCCGAGGAGGGTGTCCCAGACTTCCTGGCGGACCTTACGGGTCTTCTCGAACTCGGTGGTGATGAGGCCGGCGGCCTCGGTGTCCTTGGGCTGGAGCAGGCGGGCGTGCGCGACCTGGGGGAGGTTGCGGTCCTCGAGCGTGATCTTGTCGAACCGGCCGGATGCCTGGTTGAGGGTGTCCTGGATGGAGGACTCGGCGGCCCCGGACAGCTCCTCGCCGACCAGCTCGCGCAGATCGCGCTGGCGGGCGATGAAGGACACGATCGGGATGGCCCGGCGGGCGTCGGCACCCTCCACGAAGTTGGTGATTTTGCCGGCCTCGCGGCCCACGAACTTCTGGTCGTGGATGAGGGTGGCCAGCCACAGGATCAGCTCGTCGAGGAAGAGGATGAGGCCGTCGTAGCCGATGGACTTCGCGTGCTCGGCGATCACGGACAGGCCGGCGTCGAGGGAGATGAAGCCGTGCTCGTTCTCGTGGGCGTTCTGCGTGAAGCCGGGCAGGAGATTGGTGCTGGCGTCCTGAACCAGGCGGGCGCGCAGCTCCACGGGGGTGGAGGGGGCGACGAGGTTGAGCGCGTACCCGGCCTCGTGGATCTCCTCGGCGGCGAGCGCGGTGTCGAGGAGGCTGGGCGTCCAGGCGAAGGACTCGCCCCACTCGTCGTCCTCGTCCGCCTCTCCGCCGATGGTGGCGAGCCCCTTGATGACGGCCTCATCGCCCATCCGCTCGCGCATGGCATGGATGTCGGCGAAGAGGGAGTCGGTGCGGTAGACCCGGGGGGTCGCCGCCTCGGGGTGAAGCTTCTTGACGTGGCTCACGTACGTCCCGAGGACCCGCTGCTCCAGGGCCTTCGCGCCGAGCATGTGGTACGGAACGAGGAGGAACTTCTTGCCGTCGGTGGTGAGCCACTCGTGCTTGGTGAGCACGGTGTCGAAGTCGGCGCGCTCGTGGGCGGCCGGGCTGCCGCTGAGGAGGGCGTGCAGGACGGCCATGAAGTGCGACTTACCGGAACCGAAGGAACCGTGGAGGTACGCGGCCTTGGAGGTGTGTCCGTCGAGGGAGGCCTTGATGAGGCCGAGGGCCTCGTCGAAGTTTTCCAGCAGCCGTTCCGTGACGACGTAGTCCTTGAGCGCGGCCTTGGCACCCTCGGGGGTGGTGGCCTCGGAGAGCTGCAGGACGAAGTCGGACGTGGAGATCGACTCCTTGATGTTGATCACATCGCGGAGGAGGGGCGGCTGCTGGGCCATTGCGCGTCTCGCTCACCTTCTGACGGCGTACGCCGTCGCAGTCCGTGCCGGTACGGGGAGGAAGTCCCCCGGGACATTGTCCGGCATCGGCGCTGGTTACGGGCCTGATGTGCGGAAACATCCCATGGAGCAGGATGGCGGCGACCACTGACAGCGAACGGCGGTCGCGGACCCGGCGGCCCGCTTCAGCCACCCGGACAGGGCCTGCTGCTCCGGGCGTTCACCTCCGCGAGGCGGGCACGGAGCACTTCGGGCGCGCTGACCGGCTCGGTGTCTTCCGATTCGGCTTCCCATGCCCGACCGCCGGTGAGGGGGCGGAGCCGGAGGTACGGGCCGATGCGGTCGGTGACGATGCCGAAGCGGTTGCGGCGGGTGTCCCGGACGGTGTCGCCGATGGCGGGGGTTGCGGCGTGCCCGGGGCTGGGGTGGGGGCCGTCGTCGGCCGTCACCGGGAGGCGCCCCGGGTGATCACTTCCGCGAGGGCGTGCGCCACGGGCGCGGAGCAGAGCCCGAGGTGGACGAGGGCGTAGCGGGTCTCGTCGGGATACGGGGTACGGACGTCCATGGCGGGCAACTGGATACCGGCCCGGGTGAGGGCGGTAGCGAGGGCGTCGCGGGCGTCCAGGGCTTCCTTGATCTTGCGATGGGCGGCGGTGGTGGAGGAGCGGGGAGTGGGCATGGCGGTCTCCTTCGGCTGACGGTGAGCTGTTTCCCGGGCCGGGGGGCTGGCGTGGATTACGGTGCGTAGCCCGGGCGCTACGAGCATGGACCCCGCGGGAGGCTTGCGACATCGTGGACGGGGTCTGGTTCCCCGGCCGGCGGCGGTAGTTCCACACCTTCCACGGAGACCAGGGAGGAAGCCGCGATGCCACCACGCCGGGTGATCACGGGCCGCAGCCAGGAGCCACGGCGACGGTTCGCGCAGGAGCTGCGGCAGCTGAGGGCGGGCAGCGGAGCGAGCCAGCGGCAGCTGGGGGAGCGGCTGGGGTGGGACTGGTCGCTCTTCGGGAAGATGGAGAAGGGCGAGACCCTGGGCGGGCCGGAGGTAGTCCAGGCGCTGGACCAGCATTACGGGACTGCCGGGATGCTGCTCGTTCTGTGGGAGCTGGCGCGCGGGGACAAGACTCAGTTCAAGGAGCGGTACCGGCGGTATATGACGCTCGAGGCCGAGGCGGTGAGCCTGTGGCACTTCGCGGTGAGTGTGCTGCCGGGGTTGCTGCAGACACGGGGCTATGCGGCGGAGTTGCTGGCATCAGGCGGACTCAGCGGGGGTGAGTTGGCGCAACAAGTGGAAGCGCGGATGGGGCGGCGGGACCTTCTGGAGGCGGAAGGTGCACCACCGTTCCGGACGATCCTTTCGGATGCGGTGCTCAGAACACTCCTCCGGGATCCGAAGGAGTGGCGGGAGCAACTGCAGCACTTGGTTGAGCTGTCGGGGCGGCCGAACCTGACGCTTCAAGTACTCCCACAGCAAGCCGGGTTGCACGGTCTATCGACCACGGACGTCATGTTCCTCCGGCTGCACAGCGGACGTACCGTGGCGTACACCGAGCACGGCTATGGAGGCGAGCTCATCGAGGACAACGCCGCAGTAGAGCGCATGCAGCGTGCGTGCGATGCGACGCGTGACCTGGCGCTTTCCCCGGCCGCGTCGCGGAAATCCATCCTGCGCATGTTGGAGGAAGTGCCGTGCGATCCATCGACCTGAGTGCCGTGACCTGGCGCAAGAGCAGCTACAGCAACCAGGACGGAGGCCAGTGTGTCGAGGTCTCAGATGACTTCGCCGCCGTCGTCCCCGTGCGGGACAGCAAGGCCCCGCACGGTCCGGTACTCGTGTTCCTGGCGGGAAGCTGGTCGGCCTTCGTCACCGCCGTCAAGGCCTACCAACTGCCCCGCTGAGGAGTGACCACAACCAGACGCTCTCCGAGAACCTTCGGGTTCTCGGAGAGCGTCAGTGTCACTGGTGTCTCTACCTCTCGGTGGTACGGCGTCCTCGGGTCGCGGCGGCCGGGCGCCAGACACGCAGATCGTCGTCGGTCAGCCCGTGCTCGCCCTGCACCATCTGCCGGTCGCCCCGGAAGAAGGCGGCCGGCGAGGCGCCGAAGTTCGCGTCGAACTCGTCGTGCCACTGCTCAAGCCAGGGCTGGAGCTCCAGCAGCCCGGCGAGGAACGGCGTCAGCTCCTCGGAGGTCAGTGCCTCGTGGGAGGCGATGTAGGCGTCGAGGGCGTACGCCTGCTCCCGGTGGTCCCAGCCGGCCCAGCCGTAGAGTTCGGGCGTGGGGGTGTTGGTCTGCCCGTACGAAATGAACCGCTCCTTGGGCACGTCGAGCTTGCCGCGGGCCTTCCAGTAGGAGGGCCGCAGGAAGTCCGCCGAGGTGTACTTCGGCGGTACGGGGATCGTGTCCCGGATCTTCCGCTTGGCCGGCTCGTCCGGGGCGGCGTCCTCCTGACGCTGGAGGTCCCAGACGTGCTCCCAGTCCTCGCGCTTCTTCAGCCCGGAGGGCTTGTAGCGCAGGGCGGAGAGAAAGGGCACGTGCTCCTCAGCCATCAGCTCGGAGACGACGGCGGGGAGTTCCTTGCGGGGCGCGTAGATCTTGGCGACGGAGACGAAGTCCTCATCGCGCGAGAGAACATCGGTGAGCCGCGAAATGCTGACAAGGGCGGGCATCCCGTTCTCATCGAACCAGTGGTCACGATTCTCGATCCGGTCAAGCAGCCAGGACCGAAGTGCCTTCTCCTGAAGCGCATCCCACCCCTCGGTGGCCCACCGCCGCTTGTACTCAGGCCGTTCGACCATCCCGATGGCGCGGCTGGACTCGATGGCGTCGATGCGCTTCTGCACGACTTTGCGGTAGGGAGCGGGCCAGTGGGAGGGGATATCAGTGATGGGTGTGGATCCGTGCCGCTTGAACCATTCACCACTAGCTTCGCCTGCGGCAACCCGTCGCGCAAGAGCGATCTCGAAGGCGCGCTCGCCGAGAGCGAGAGCGGGAATATCTCGCGAGTTGGGGTCCTCGGTGACGCGCAAGTCCTCGGGGTGAAGCTCGTAGAGCGAGTAGACCTGCCAGTCGAGTTCCTCTTGGAGCGCGATCATGCGTGCACGGATCGCGTGCCAGGTGGCACCGGTGTCGCGGAGGGCGGGGGAGTTAGGGATGGCCTCGGCTACGAGCGCGGAAGGGCTGGCGTGGGTGAGTTGTTGAGCGAGAGTATCTAGGGCGGTGGCGAGCGCGGTGGGGTAGGTCGAGGGAAGGGGGAACTGAAGAAGTGGTGTGCTGTTGTACTGGTAGAAGTCCTCAAATGGAAGAGTGCTCTGACGTGCTCCCTTCGCATCTACGGTGCTGCCCATGTTGTGACTTACCTGCTTCATCCAGAAACCAGTCGTGGAGCTGTTGAGCAATCCGAGCAGCCCCAAATGAGCTCCTTCAGTCGCCTCCTCTCGTAGCTTGATCACAGGCGCGGAACGGTTGAATGTTTTTCCGCCCCGATCCAGGACGAAATGATTATGTGTGGCTACGAATGAAAATGTGATCGTCCACCCGTGCGCCCCAGGGCTTGGAGTTGTCTGATGCCATTCGTACCACTGGCGTCCATCCGAGAAGTAGGTCCCTTTGGAGAATGTCGCTCGAGTTCCCAGTATGGTTCGCCCAGGCCAGAGCCATTTGAAGGTGCCAGATTTTTTCGGCAGCTCAAGGAGTGTGAGATCGCGGCTATACGGGAAAAAACTAAACGTATTTCCCGTGTACTCCCAGTCTCGAAGTTCGTCGCCTAGTACGAGATCTTTGCCAAAATCTTTTTCGGCTCCTCGTCGAGTCCATGAGGACTCTGTGGCGAACATAATGTCGTCGGCATTCGTCATGCCGAAGACTCCAAGGCGGCTGGTCAATGAGCCAAGGGTTGCCGCCCGGGCGCTGTTGAGCTGCTCAACCACCTCAAGGCCGCCGTTAGTCAAGATCCACGGGTGCTTGCCGAAGTAGCGGCTTCGGTTCAAATCGTCAACCGAGGCCCACTGGCTTACTGACCCCGGTTTTTCGATCTGCTCAACGATTGCACTCCATACCCTGCCATATTGCCCATCGGGGGGCGTGGATGGCTCACCCTGCACACTGCGCATAGTGCGGACGGTTTCAGACCGGCCGTTACCCCCTCGGGGTTTGCCGATCAGAATAACGGTTGGGGTTCCGTGTCCGGGAATGTACGCCCCGGACGTGTCGATGACTTCGGTAAGCTCTACTTCATGGCCGAAATAAGTCTCGAGTAGCTTTGTGCCGAACTCTCTCTTCATGAAGGAACTCGCCGTAATCTGACCGACGGTGCCGTACCCCTGCCCCTCGATGTCTCCTTGCTTGGCTAGTTCGAAGAATCGCTGAGCGAACGGAACTGACAGGGCGTACTTCCCGGCGCAAGCCTTGTACAGGTCCCGGTACAGCTCGTTTAGCTTCTTGTCCTTAACTGTGATGTACGGCGGGTTTCCTACCACTACGTGGTACCGCCCCTGGCGGAGGATCTCAGGGTGCTCGTGTACGTCCTCTGTCACGTACTTGAACTCGGCCAGTTCGTCAGCACCTTCGTCCTCCGAGCCTTCAAAGAGGTTTCCCTGCTGGTGCCGGTGCTTGATGAGCGAGTCTCCGACCGCCAAGTGCACTGGCCATTCGTACTTCGCGGCCTCCGGCATGGTCCGGACGCCACTCGAAGCCATCGCAGCGACCAGCAACCGGAATCGGGCAATGGCCACCGCGAACGGGTTCAGGTCCACCCCATGCACCGAGTCCAGTGCGGCGCGAACCCGCTCATAAACGTCCAAGCCCGGCTGCCCCTCGCTCCACAGCCGCACCAGCCGCCGGAACGCACCCAGCACGAAGTGGCCCGACCCGCACGTCGGGTCGATCATCTTCAGGTTCTCGTACCCGAACTCGCGGACCGCCGGGTCCATTGTTCGGTCGAGGATGAACTCCTCCACGAACTCTGGGGTCTGGAGGAGGGCGTACGTCTTCCGAGCTGCCTCGCTCAGGTCCTGGTACAGGTCGCCCAGGAAGCGCGTGTCCCAGCCCTCCGTGCCGTCTTCGTTCAGCTTGTCCGTGAAGTCGTGGACCAGGACTCCCGCTTCGTCGCGCTCGCGCCAGAACGCGATCAGGTCCCGCGCCCCATCGTGCGACAGCGGGATCTGGAAGAGCGGGTTGTGCTTGCGGTCGAAGAGGAGGCGGCCCGCCTGGCCGGCGCCCAGGTCTGCGAATGCGCGCTCCAGCCAGCCGCGGAAGGTCGGGTCCGTATCCTTCGCCACGTACTCCTCGTACCGGGCCAGCGCCAGGTCGCGGCGGTCCGGGTCCGGGGCCGTCAGGTACGGCTCCGAGATGAGCTCGTTGTCCTCGCAGAAGCGGACGAAGACCGTGCCCAGGACCCAGGCCACCGCGACCTGCGTGACCCGCTCGTCCAGCCAGGAGTTCCACGTTGCCGCCGTGCGGCCCAGCTTGCGGGCCTGGTCGTATTCGGCGCGCAGGCGGGTGCCTACCTCCGCCACGGCCTTGACCTGCTTGCCGAGGTCTGTCTCGACCGCTTTGACCTGCTGCTTCAGGTCGTTCAACAGGGCCTTGCGGTCGATCACTTGGTGTCTCCCTCGGTTCCGTCAGTTACTGCCGTCTTGCTCGTACTCGGGTCCTTGACCCATGAGTCCGGAAGTTCGATCCACTCGCCCAGCCCCGCCTGGTACGCCACCGCGACCTGGCTCAGCTTCGGCTCCCGTGCCGGGTCGCCCTGCGGGACCAGCAGCCACAGGCCGCGGCCGCCCTGGCGGGCTGCCTCCGCGAGGCGGTCCAGTACGCCCATCGCGTCGTAGCGGGCGAAGGCCGCGGCCTCTGTCAGGAGGACCGGGCCGGTGCCGGCAGCGGGGGCCAGGAGGCTGCGGATCTGCGGTTCGACCATGCCCCACGCCGTGCGGGCGTACTCCGCGAACTTCACCGCGCCCCGCGAGCCCGCCTCCGCAACGTCCGCCTTGAGGAGGGTTTCCCACGTCGGCTTCGAGCCCTCAGGGGCGAGCACGTGCATCGCCTCTAGGAACAGGGCCGTCACCGAGACGGCCTGGGCGCTGATGGGGGACGCGGCCAGGGCGCGCGTCGCTTCCTCCGGGCGGTGGTGGTGGACGGTGAGGACGCGGTAGCCGTCGCGGCGGGCGGATGCGGCCAGGCGTTCCTTCGCGCGGACGGCGCCCGCCAGGACCGGGTCGTCCGCGTAGAGGGTGACCGCACCCGGGTCCGTGGCCTGGCGCCAGGCGCCCGTGGTCAGGTAGCTGGAGGCGCTGTCCATCCGGGTCGGGAGGTAGCGCAGGGTCTTCGTGTCCTCGCGCGTGGACAGGGTGAGGTCGAACCCTGCGTCACGGAGGGCCTTCGTCAGGGGGCCGGCCGTCGGGAGGTCGTGGGTGAAGCCGCCGCGGGCGTCGGGCAGGACCAGTTCCGGGAAGCGGGCCCGGACGCGCTCGTGGACGTCTTCGCCGGTGACGCCGGGCTGGCGGGCCTCCGGGACGTTCGGAATGAGGCGGACCAGGCCGGCCTGGGTGAGGCGCAGCGCCCGGACGAGGGAGAGGTCGCGCGGGTAGATCTCCAGGCGGGGCGTGGCCGCCGCGTTGAGGGAGGCGGCCGCCGCCAGTTCCACCAGGCGGCGCTCGTCCCATTCCACCGACCCCGGGGGAGTGGTGAGGGCGCCCAGCTCGCTCAGGACCGTGGTAGCTGTGGGGAGGGTTTCCAAGCGGGCCAGCCGGTCGGCCGTCTTGCCCAGGCGAGTGGCGTAGTCGAGCAGGCCGGGGGCCGTCGGGGTGTCCGGGGCGTCGTCCTCGCGGACGTCCAGGGCCAGCAGGCCCGCACCCAGCGCCTCCTCCGTGGCCTTGCGGTTGGGCTGCTGCTGGAACTCGGCTTCCTCCGGGTCCAGTTGCTCCACCTCCACCACTGCCCGTACGGCCGCCAAGGCGAGGGCTCGGCGCTGCTCGCGCTCTGCCAGCTGAGTACCACGGCGTACGGCGAGCGCGTCGGCGATCTCGACGGCCGAGGCGACCCGGCCCAGGTCGGAGAGGAGGTCCATAATCTCGGCGCGCAGGGCCTGTACCGCCGGGTGCTTCTTCCAGCGCTTGCGCTCCTCCTTGAGGAGCTGCGGGATGCGTCCGGCCGACAGGCCGAGGGCGTCCGCCACGTCCTTCTGCTTCGGCCAGACCCCGATGTCCGGGAGGTCGCCGTGTGCGTTGGGCAGGCGCAGGAGGAGCCGGACGGTCTCGACCTTGTTGTGGTTCGAGCGGTTGTTGTTGAGCTCCGGGACGAAGATCGTGGCCAGGGTGTCCAGGCTTACGGCCCGCAGCGCGGAGCTGGTCAGGCCGCCGGCACCGGCCCCGGTGGCCAGCGGGCCGAGTAGTGCCGACTCCGTGGCGGACAGCTGGGCCAGTTCCTCCTTGGCCTCCGCCCGGCCCCGCGGGGTGAGCGGCGACACCGGAGTTTCGCGCAGGCGCTCGCCCCACTCCCGCTGGCGGCGCTGCACCTCGCTGCGGGTCTTCGCACCCAGGCCGGGCGCGTTGAGGAGCTTGCGGCGGCTGTAGTCCAGGAGTTCACCGACCGTGGTGACCTCGAGTCCGTACAGGAACGCCTCCGCGGCCGGGGTGAGACCGGCGGCCGACAGGTGGGTGTCCCGCGTGACCTCCGCCGCCAGCTGCTCGCGCTGCTGCTCCGCGGTCCGCGGTTCGGCGTCCGCGATGGAGGCCTGGCCGCCGGAGGTGCCGGCAGCGGCGGAAGCGTCCTCTGCCGGCTCCAGGTGGCGGGAACGGTGACTTGACGGGACGATCTGCGAGGCGTCCAGGAAGACCTTCTTCCAGGCGTCCCGCATCGGCTTCAGCTCGGGGTAGCGCTGGGAGGCGTCCCGGTGCAGGGCCTTCTCGAAGAAGGCGACCAGACCGTCGCGCACGCCCGGCTCAAGGGCGTCCTTCGCGATGGTCGGGTACGGGTGCTGCTTCGGGTCCGTCATCCGTGGCAGCACCGAGCCGTCACCCCACTTGGGGAGCTCGCCCGAGGCCATCTGGTGCAGGGTGACCGCGACGGCATATCGCTCGGCGTGGGAGTCGTAGGCGGTGCGGGTCAGCGTTCCGATGAACGGGTCGAGATAGCCCTCCGTACCGGCTTCGTAGTCCTTCGCCGGGTATCCGGCCAGGGAGAAGTCGATGAGGACGAGCTCGCGGGTGCGGTTCGGGCGGATGCGGATGGCAATGTTGTCCGGCTTGATGTCGCGGTGCCAGACGCTCTCGCCCTCCAGGAAGTCGACGGCGCCGAAGAGGTAGTCGCCATACGCCTCCAGCTGGTCGATCTGGAGTCGCCCGCTCTCCCGGAGCTGGCGGGCGACCGTCTCCTCGCGGCGGCGGGTACGGGGAGCCGCGGACTCCTCGTTCTCGCCGGACTCCTCCCGCTCGTCGCCCACGTACTCCAGGGCGAGGAGGGTGCGGTCGGCGATCTTCAGGGGTTCAGGTTCCACGAGCCGGATGACACGGGAGTCGGCGCGCAGACGCCCCATGATCTCCGCCTCGTGGGCGAGGATCTCGCCCCGGCTGTCGGAGAGCGCCACCTTGAGGACGGCCAGGGGGCGGGTCTTGCGAGCCTCGGCCTCCAGGTCGCGTACGAGGAAGGCGCGGCTGGTCGAGCCGGTGCCCAGACGGCGCCGGACCTGCCAGCGTCCGCCGAGTACGTCGCCGGCGACGGCTTCGAGCGGGTCCTTCTCGGGGGCTTCCGGGGGTGGGGGCGAGGCGGGTGCCGTGAGGGAGTCCTCTACGAGCTCCAGCATCTCCAGGAACTCGTCGACGGTGGAGAGTCGCTGGCCTGGCCGGTAGGCGGTGGCCGCCTGCACCAGGTCGTCGATGTCCTCGGAGAGGCCGTCCACCAGGGAACTGGGGCGCAGGCCCTCGCCCGCTTCGAGGCGGGTCAGGAGTTCTGCCTGGCTGGCGGCCGGGGCCTTGCCGGTGACTAGGAGGTAGGTGAGGACGCCGAGGCCGTAGACGTCAAGGTAGACCGGGTCGGCGTTGAGGGCGGTCAGCTCCGGGGCGAGGTAGGGGTCGGAGCCCTCCGGCAGGTGCATCGCCGACAGCGCGGTCGGGGCGAAGCGGGTCATGCCCTGCCCGGAGCTGCCCGTGCCGCTGCGCTGCGTGGCGATCTGCCAGTCGGAGATCTGCAGGTGCGGGGAGAGCCAGGCGGCGTCCTCGCCAATGCTCTGCCCGTCGCGACCGCGGTTGCGCGGCAGGACGTGCACGGAGCGGGCGGCGAGGGCCCGGTGGTGGATACGGCTGGAGTGTGCGGAACGCATCGTCTCGGCGAGCTGGCGGACCAGGGCCATGCGGCCGAGGATGTCGAGCTTCTCCCCGTACTGGAGGAGGTACTCGTCCAGGCGCAGGGTCTGCGGGTGGTAGTCGAAGATCAGGGCCGGGCCCCAGGAATGCCCTGACGGGTCGTACTGCTTGAGCTGGACGACGCCGGGGTGCCGGAAGCGGCGCAGGACTGCTGCCTCGCGGCGGGCGGCACTCTCCACGGACTGCCGGATGGAGCTGTCCGAGCCGCGCTCGCGCAGGTAGATGCGGACGCGGGCGACCTCCGGGAGCTCGGTGTGCTCGGCCAGGTAGTCCGCCCAGGTCTCGCCGGAGTCGAAGGCCTTGCGCTTCAGCTCGTACGGTCCGACCTTGTACTTGGCATCGCTGGGGCGGACACCGACCCGCTCCAGGGCCGTCTTGATCTCGCGGGAGTCGATGGCGGTGATGCGCCGGCGTTCGTCGCGCGGGGGATCGTTCAGCATCGCCACCAGCTCGGTGACGGTGTACACGCCGTTCTCGTCGTGGGCGGGGAGCCGTACGCGCAGGTCGTCGGCGGTGAAGCAGACGGCCTCGGCGACCCAGACGCGCTTGCCGTTCTGGCCGAGCAGCCCCGCCAGCTCCTTGGCCTTCTTGTTGACCAGGTGGAGGGGGTTGCCGTGTGAGACGCGGCGACCGTTGGGCGTGGTCTGGACCCAGGTGCCGTTCTCGCTGGTCAGAGAGCCGTGCCAGTTCTTCAGCTCGATCATGCAGACGCCGCCGGGGGCGATGACGAGGAGGTCGATCTCTCGTACGTGTCCGGTGTTCGCGGTGAAGGTGAAGTTCGACCAGGCGCGCCACGGGTCGGAGTCCGGAAGTTTCTCGCGGATGGACTCCAAGCCCCGGTGCTCGTGCTCGTACTCGGACTCGGTGACCGTGGTCCACCGGCCTTCCCGCATGTGCGGCCCCCGCTTCATCACTTCGTCGCTACGCGCTGAGAGCTGACCGGCTCGGCCATCCGGCGGTAGAGAAAGCTCTCCGGAGATCCTAACGGTGGGCGGTGACATCCGGGGCAGCTGCGACGAACCGGGCAGGGAGCTGCTGGGGGTGCGGCCCCGTGTGATCCGGCCATGATGGCTGTGGTTTCGGCCGACGGCCGTGGCGGTGTACCTGAGCGTTGGGCCGTTCCTTAAGATCACCGGAACCGAATGCGGCCCGACAGGCTTCCGACTAGGACATGCCCCCACCCGCACGAGTCACTCGTGCCCTGGGGGAACCACCTCGTGTCCATGCTCCTGCTGAAATTGTCGGCGCAAGATCTACTGACGCTGAACGCCCGACGCCGTATGGTCCCGCACCTTGCCGCCCGGTGGCGGCACTTCCGGGGGGCCGACGCCTCACTGTCGGAACGGTCCGCGTGGGCGGAGAGCCTGGTCAGCCTTGCGAACGACCTTGTGGCGGCAGGGCGAGGAAACGTGGAGATGATCGTCGAATGCGCAGCGACGATCGACGAGAGTGACCGGCCCGGTGATCCACGGCTCATCGACGTCGTCCTGGTGGGCCGGCATCCGGAGCGGAGCGGGCCGTCCGTGCAGTTGGTCGAGTTGAAGCGCTGGTCGATGGTGACCCGGGTGGAGAGGGCCACCGCGGAGCTGGTCCACGTGACGGGAATGGGCGAGAAGAAACACCCGGCCCTCCAATTGCGCGAGTACTACCGGGCGTTCACGAGCGAACGCGGCCCCTTCGGGAAGCTCGAGGTCGCGTGCGGCGGATTCGCCTACCTGCACAACGCCACGGACGATTCGGTGCGCCCCCTGATCGACGTGGATGCGCCGATGGGCGCCTACGCCCGCGTCTACACGCGTGACCGACGGGACCAGTTGCTGTCCGACCTCCGCAGCCACTTCGCGGAAGACGGTGCCATGTCCCAAGCGGAGACGATGCTGCAGAGGATGGGCCTGCGTAACACGCCCCTGCTCGACGCGATGATCGAGTCCCGCGGAGACGACACCGTATTCACCCTGCGGGGAACGCAGAAAGAGGTCGCTGATCAAGTCCTGGAGGCCGCGGCCAAGGTGCTCCCGGATCCCGAACGTCCTGCCCTCGTCCCGGACGAACGGCGAGTGGTCTTCCTGGTAACGGGTGGAGCTGGTACGGGCAAGAGCGCGATCGGCCTCCAGATCAAGGCGGAGCTGGAGGCGCAGGGACGGACGGTCAAGTACGCGAGCGGCAGCAGAGCCTTCAACGGAGCACTTCAGGAGCACGTCGGTTACGGAGACCGGGAGTTCAGGGAGTCCTTCACCTACTTCAGTAACTTCGTCACCCCTCCGGACCCGCCGCTGGACGTGTTGATCTGCGACGAGGCGCACCGTCTTCGTGATCGGTCCACGAACCGGTTCTGGAAGCCGGAGGACTGGGGCACCGGCCCGCAGGTCGACGAGCTCCTGGCGGCATCGCGGCTCACCGTCTTCTTCCTGGACGAGGGCCAGTCGGTCCGGCCGAACGAGGTAGGCACCGTAGCCCTCATCGAGGACGCGGCCCGGCGGCACGACGCCCGCCTCGTCCCGAGCAACCTCCGGGAGCAATTCCGGTGTGGCGGTAGCGACGAATACATCCGCTGGGTACGGGCGGTGCTCGGCGTCTCCGGCGAGCCCGTCGAGCAGTGGCGGCCGGACGGACTGATGCACATCGAGGTTGCCGACACTCCCGAGGAGCTCGAAGGGATCATCCGTACCGAAGCACTGGCCGGCGCCTCCGGACGTATGGTCGCGGGCTACTGCTGGCCCTGGACGAAGCCGCTCGGCAAGGAACGAAGGCTGGAGCCCGATGTGCGGATCGGCGACTGGCACCGACCGTGGAACGCCGACAGCGACAGCTACTGCGAGGACGGCCAGGCGCCACCGGCGAAGACCTGGTCCGTCGATGCGAACGGTCTCGGACAGATCGGCTGCGTGTACACGGCGCAAGGTCTCGAGTGGGACTGGTGTGGAGTGATCATGGGCGAGGACATGGTGCGCCGTGGGGACCAGTGGGTCTTTCGCCGGGGCAAGGAGCGCATGGAGGAGGGCTCGAAGATCAAGCGGGTGGGCCTGCCCGGCTCCTTCGACCCCAAGGTGCGTCCGGGCAGTGTCGACGACGACGAATTCGCCCGGCTGATCCGCCACGCCTACCACGTGCTCATGACCAGGGCCAGCCGCGCGACGGTGCTGTACTCCACCGATGCCGAAACGCGGGCGTACCTCAAGGAACTCGTCGGCGAGGTCGAGATCCACGACTTGCGCCCCACCTGGGCGAACCTGCCACCGGAGGCCCGCAAGCCGCATCTTCCGAGGCCGCGCCGAGGAGCGGGCAGTCGAGGCAAGCGGAAGCGGAAGGCGAGTGAAGTGAAGGGTCCGGATCTGAGGCTGTTCTGACATCGAACGTCGAGGAACTGGGCAGCGGGCTCGCCGGGCCCGCCACCCGCCTGCATCAGAAGAGCAGGCTCGCAATCGCGGCCAGAGTCGCCACCAGAAGGTTGGAAACGACTCCCGCAGCGATGTCGATCAGGATCTCGCGGATCCGCTCACGACGCGCAGACTTGTACTCGACCGAGGTCATGGCCACTCCAGAGCAGTGAGATGCGGAATGGAAGGGGGGACGCCCTACCGGGTATCCACGCTCACGTCGTGTGTCGCCACATGACGGGCACAACCATTCGCCACTCGCCGCCTGTTGGGGTCAGCGCACGAACCACCGCCTCGTACCCTCCGGGAAGGTGCGCAGCGCACTGATGCTAACCCGTTCGGGATCAATGTGCCGCGGAGATGAGCGAGCGGAGCTTCTGACGGGTTTCGGGGTCCGTCGAGTAGACGACCGTTCCGATCATGCCCCGGGTCAGGAGCACCTTGTACGTGTTGCGGATGAGTCGGTCGACGTCCTCGTCCGGCGTGGCCTTCGTGAAGGAGGGGTCCTTCGAGGCGGCGCGATCGACCACCCACCGGTCGGTCCGCCAGACCAGGTCCGGGCCCATGATCACGCCCGACCAGTCGTACTCGAAGCCCTGAGCCGTGTACACACAGCCGACCTGGCCGACGCCGGCCGGATCGGTGGCCCAGAGTGGAGCCGGCGGTGCCCCCAGAACGGATCGGTCCCCGTACAGGTTCCACGGCTTCGACCAGTCGCCGATGACCACATCAGCAGGCAGCGTCGTCATCGCCGAAGTGATCTTCGTGGTCCACCTCCAGCAGTAGCCGGCTGAAAGCCGGGCGCCGTACCCGTGCGCGCGCTTGCCGTCCAGGAAGGCATCCAACTCCTGAGGGCTGTCCACCGTCAGCAGCTGTACCTTGCCATCCGGCTCCCACTCGATCGGCCCCTCGCCCTCCAGGCCCAGGAGACCGGTCACCCAACGCAGATAGGCGTCGCTGCCTCCGCACCGGAACTGGCTGTCCAGCTCCACCAGCGTGAAGTCCACCTTCTGCTCGGCCGCGGCCTGCCTGATCTGCTCGACGGTACCCATCTCGCCGGGACGCACCACCTGGTGCTGGTCGAGGAGGAACACCGGGACACGAGCCGCGTCGATCAGCTCCGTTACCTGTGGGCGCCCGGAGCGCAGCGAGGCCTTGGTGTAGCGGTTGGCAGAGGTCTTGCGGAGCCGGTGCGCCTCGTCGCAGACGAGTACCTCGATATCGTTGGGCTCGGCCTCCATGAAGCTGTTGAAGTAGCGGAACAAGCGCTGGACCTCGGGCTTGCGGGCGCCCGCGACCTTGCGCATGGTTTTCGTGAACGACTGCGATCCGGTGGCGTGAAGAGCTGGCACACCGCGCCGGTACAGGTCGCCGAGCACGGACAGGGCGATCACGCTCTTGCCGGATCCGGGCCCGCCGGTCACGACGACGACCTGCTTGTGGTTGCCGCGTTGCGCTTTGCGGACGGCTGCCATCACCGTCTCGTAGGCGAGCCGCTGCTCGTCGAGCAGTACGAACTGTTCCCGGTCGCGGACCTCGTCCGCAGCCACGGCCATCAGCTGCTTGGACGGCCGGACCCTGGCTTGCAGGAGGTCGTCGGCGGCGGCAGCACCGGGTTTCGCGGCCAGCCTCAAGTGCAGGTAGTCGAGGAACGCACCGCGCTGATCGGCGGTGAACATGCGGCCGCGGTGGTCCTCTTCGACCTCGCGCAACCCGGCGACCCTGACCTCGGCTGCATTGTGCAGGAACGCCACTCCGGAGACGGATTCGGGGTTCTGCTCGAGAGCCCCGTTGAACGAAACCAGGTAGTCGCAGTAGCCCCGTACCTGCTCGATAGGGTTCAGCACGGGCTCGCCGTAGGAGGGCACGCTGCACCGCAGCGGATCGTCGTCCACGGGCTGGGCCTCGGTCCACTGCTTGAGTTCCACGACGATGTACGACGGCTCGCCGGAGACCGGATGCACCCCGGCCAGTATCACGTCCGCGCGCTTGCTCGTCAGCGGCAGCCCGTACTCCAGCAGCATCTCGACCTCACCGAGACCCGCTTCGACCAGAGCGTGTGTGAGCGCGGGAATGCTCCGCTCCCAGGAGCGAACCTCGGCAGCGTGTGGCTTGTAGCCGTGCCGGTGAAGGAAGTTCTCGCTGAGAAGCTCCGCCAGCCGTCCCTCAAGGGCAGTGCGGTTGGCCAAGGACGCGGCGGATTCACGGAACAGCAAGAAATCGCCCCCAGGCAGCATGGAGTAGCTCGTGCGGGTGGGGGCATGTCCTTCTGTTCCACGGAGGTGGAGCGGAAGCCCGGCGGGCCGCTGAGATTGTCTCCGTCATCTTATGACAGTGCGTGGATCATGCAGCCGGACGAGGAATCAAGGTCTGGGCCTTGGGAGCCCTGGGACGGCAGTGCTGTTCATGGCGCTGCGTGAAGGGCGAGCAAACAGAATCGGGCGCTTCTGCAGCGGCTTGGCCGATGGCCGAAACCGCGCTCTTTCCCGGCGTGCCATGACTGCTCACCCTGATGACAGAGGCGTAGGGCGTGAGAAGCGTCGAAGGGGGAACCGCCATGGCCGGACCGCTGTACGTTCCCGTTCTGCCAACCCGGCCGCATGCGGTCAGTGCCTATGCTCGGCTCCGGCCGGACGTCCAGAACGGGTTAACGCCCGTCTGGAATCTGCCGCCACACCCCGGGCTCTCACCGACCGAGCTGGCTGCGAAGGTACGCCAGGACCTGTCCGCTGTGTCCAGGGCCCAGAGGTACCGCCCCGCCTGGCTGGACGCCCCTTTCGCAGGTGAGGAGGAAATACCCGTACTCGCCGAGCTGATGTCGGAAGCGAGCGCGTTCGGGCTGCTGCGCCCGGTGACCGGGCCTGAAAGGCCCGAGGAACAGCAGGCCATGGCACTCGCGACGGCCCGGACGGCCGGTGACGGGCTGGGTGTACGCGTCCGGGTTCCGGGGGAATGGGACGGCCGTACCAGCGACGATGTACGCCATCTGCTCGAACGGGCCGATCCGGTAGTCCGGGTGGATCTCCTCCTGGACCTGGGCGCCGTACGGGCAGACAGGCCCGACGCCGGCAAGGAAGCACTGCGCGCGCTGGACTCCCTCATCCCGCTGGCGCCCTGGCGAACCGCCGCGGTGCTCAGCGGCGGCTTCCCCAACGTCACGGCCGACATGCTGGAGCACGGATTGTGTGAAGTTCCGCGAACGGATCGGAACACGTGGCACGAGATAGCTGCCGGCGGCCGCGCGTACCGTGAGCTGCTCAGCTACGGCGACTACGGAGTACAGCCCGCCGAAGCCATCAGCCGGCTCCCTCGCTCGGCCGGGGGTGGACCGTCCTGGGGCTTTCTGCGCTACACGCTCGACGAAGCCTTCGTCCTCGGGAGGGTGCTCGCGTCGGGCGATGGCCGGACCGTACACAACCGTGCAACTGCCCACGAGTTCTTGGTGTATCCGGGCTTCCGCGGGCCGACTGCCAGCAGTGGCGAAACCTGGCTGCGTGACTGCGCGCTCGGTCTCGGCGCACAGGGAACGGGCAACTTCGGCACGTGGCTGTGCGTGGGCAACGTGCAGCACATGACCTACGCAGCGCGGTACGTGTGACTTGCAGGAATCCTTGCTCCCAGCGTGGAGGGCATCATCGAGCTGCTCGTTGCGGATCACCTCGCGGGCGTGGCCGGGAGGCGTGAACAGGCGGCCCGCGACAGGGGAGCTACAAGCCGTGCTGGTCCAGCCGTATCGTGAGCTTTCGCTTGCGTTTTTGGACGGTGCGCAGAGTGGTCATGTAGGTGGTGAATGCGTCCTCCGTGCCGAGGGCTCGGTGGCAGGCGCGGGCGCTGAGGAGTAGTTCCGTCAGGTGCTCGTACGTGGTGTCGCCGGTCCGGGTGAGGAGCGGGCCGATCAGGCGGAGGTAGACGTCCAGGGCGTCGGCGGGGCGGTCGTCCCGGGTGAGGTCGGCGAGGGTGAGCCACTGGCTGCTGTCGGCGTAGCCCGCCGCGGCTGCTTCCCAGGCCGCGTCGTGGTCGCCGTCGTCGAGCAAGGCGTCGACCAGGGCCGAGCCTGTGGGGCCGAGGCTCTTGCGGGGCCGGGCATCCGCGCGAAGAGTCTCCAACGCCCGTGTCCGCTCGGTCTCGTTCCAGCAGCCGACCGCACGGGCTGTCGTACGCAGGTCCCGGTATGCCGCCAGAGTGCGACGGTGAAGCAGTGCGGTGCGGCGGATGGGGACCACGTCGGCTCCACGGCCGGCCCGGGTGTAGCGCTCGCACACGAAGTCCGGCAGGCGGCTGTCGGGGCCGTGTTCGGGGTCGGCCTCCCGCAGGCCGCGTTCGGCCCACTCCAGGGCCTCGGCCGGGCGGCCGGCCCGCTCCAGATCCTGGGCGATCAGCAGGTGCCTGGCGCCCGATGGGGCCAAGTCCGCCGCGTGGAGCGCGATCAGCGCGTCCACACTTCCTTCGGCGCGCATCAGCTGTTCCATGAGATACCTCTCCGCCCAGCCCTTCGGGTTGTCGCGCAGGGCCGCGGCGGCCCGTTCGTGAGCCTGTGCCAGGCCCGCCGCGCCCAAGGCGTCCGCGTAGTCGGGCAGCAGGACGCCGGTGACTTCGCCCAGGTCGCCAAGGAGATGGTCCACCAGCCAGTCGGCGGTCCGGACCGGGTCGGGGCGAGCTGTCCGGCAGGCTTCCAGGTGCGCTGCGGCCAGCTCGGTCGCCACGCTGCCAACGACCCCGTCCGAGTCGTCGATCCCTCCGTACGTCCGGGCGAGGGCCTCGATCGCGTCCCGTGCCACCTCCACTGCTTCCGTTGCCCGGCCGGTCTCCGTCAGGGTGCGCAGAGCTACCACCGCCTCTGCCGCCTGCAGCCCGTAGGCGTGGGCATCCGCGTACTCGACGTAGCCGTACCGGGCGAAGGGCCGGGTGTCGAGCAGACCAAGGATGTGCTCGCGGACGGCGCCGAAGTCGTCTCCAGCAGTGGCCGCGCGAAGTTCCAGTCGGTGGCGCAGGTCACGGTTGCCATCGATGTGCTCCTTCACCAGAGAGAGCAGTTCGTCCCGGCTGCGGG
Organism: Streptomyces sp. NPDC006450; assembly: GCF_040612195.1. Lineage (NCBI taxonomy): Bacteria > Bacillati > Actinomycetota > Actinomycetes > Kitasatosporales > Streptomycetaceae > Streptomyces > Streptomyces sp. NPDC006450. Next base: position 49,996 of record NZ_JBEXPT010000004.1, read on the forward strand.
ATTCCAGCCAGGCGGTGAGCTGCCTACCGCGAGACGTAGCGGCGGCCCGGTGCCTGGGAACCGAATCTGCCTGTTGCAGGACCGTCAGTGCCACCGCCACGCAGTGCTTGCAGAAGTTGCCCTCCTGCCCGTATGGGCAAGTACATCGGCCGGTGAGTCCGTTCGCCTGTTCCGTCAGCTCGACCTCGTACGCGTCGGTGCCGTCCACGATCGCGGTGATCGACCTCTGGCCGATTTCCATCGCGGACACCGAAGACACATAGGCGAGACCACGCTCGAACGACCGGGACCCCGCCAGTCGACGTAGCTCGTCTTCGTCGAACCCCAGCACGTTGTTCATGGCTCCCATTGAACGGGCTCGGGCACGTGCGCGGCCGCGGTAGGGGAACTTTCGTCGCAGCGCCTGCGGCGCCCTCGGCTTTCTCGCTCGTCACATCGGAGTGGCCCGTGACGCTCGTTTGACGCACGGACGCACCGGCCAAGTTGCAGAGTGCAGTCTGACCTGCGGGCTTCTTGACCTCCAGGCCTGTGTATTCCTTCCCGATGACCCACCAGGTGGAGTGCGTGGCGATCCTTGAACCGGTGGCGAAGGGCGCCTGACCTGTGGGTTTCCCGGCTCACCGGTCCCTCGGTGGGTCAGGAGGCCCGTCCGGGACGCCTCGTCCGCGGCCCGTGCCCGCTCCAAGGCCCTCCGTGGAGGTACGACGTCGCCGAACGGTCCGGCCCGACGCGGAGCGTGGGGCCGCCGACGCCTGCAACGGGGGTGGGCACGGCCGGGCGGTATCCGTGAGGGGGCGGCCGTCGAAGCTCGTGCCGTGACTACATGCCGCGTACCCCTTGCTTCTCCAAGGCCTTGCGCAGCGCACGCACGGCGTAGAAGGCACGGCTCTTGACGGTGCCGGGCGGGATGCCGAGGTGCTCGGCCGCCTGGGCCACGCTGCATTCCAGGTAGTACATGAGGCGGATGACGGTCCGGTGCTGCTCCTTCAGCTCGCGCAGTGCCTCCAGCACCGCGTGTGAGGTGAGCGTGGATTCCGTGCCGTCCCAGGATGTGTCCAGGTCCTCGGCCGCCATCAGATCCAGCGGCCGAACCTGCCGGGCCCGGTGGTGGTCGATGACCAGGTTCCTGGCCACCGTGAACAGCCAGGGCCGGACGTGTTCGCCGCGGGCGCTCAAGAGCCGGGCGTGTTTCCATGCGCGCGCAGCGGTCTCCTGGAGGATGTCCTCCGCCCTGTGCCAGTCGCCGTCCAGCAGCCGCGCGGCATACCGGACGAGCAGAGGGCCGTACTGCTCGTAGACGTCTCGTATGAAGGCGTCGCCATCGGTGTCGTCCCAAGGGATGGGCCGGTCAGGTGCCCGCGTCGGAGCGAGGGTCGGAGCGGGAGTCGGAGCGAGGGTGGCGGTCCCCGCCTCCATGATCGCGGTCGCGTTCATGGGTGTTCCCCATTTCGTTCGAGTGTGCTGTGGCGTGCTCGCCCACCTGCGCGGGGGAGTGGCACCACACTCGGCGGGACCTCTCCGCCAAACCTTGTCGTCTCCTTGTCGCGCCGCCTGTCCGCCCTTGCCGCCCCACCGAGATCACGCCGGCGGTGAACCGCGGCGCGGGGTTGCTCGTAGAAGCGGTGACGGCCGGGCACATGAGAGCCCTTGCCGGTCGTCGGCCGTGTCGGCATTTGGCGGCCGCCGGCAGGGCGCGGCAGGGCGTTTTCCATGCTGTGTCGCGTTTCCCGCGCCGCGCCGGGGTTTCCCAGCGGAGCCGGATCCGCCTCGCCGGCCCCATGCCCCCATACCTCCCCAGGGCGAAAGCCCTCACGCAGAAGGACATCGAAGATGCGCATCACCCGACCGACCAGGCCTGCCCGACTGCTCACCCTGCTCGGTGTCGCGGCAGTCGGCCTTTCCGTGACGGCCGCGGCCCTGCCCGGCCGGGCCGAGGCGTCGGACCGTCACCAGGGGACGCGGCCGACGATCGTGCTGGAGCACGGGGCGTTCGCCGATGCCTCCAGCTGGGACGGGGTCGTCGAGCGGCTGCAGCGGGCCGGCTACCCGGTGGTGGCCGCCGCCAACCCGCTGCGCGGACCGGCCACCGACGCCGCTTACCTGCGCAGCGTCGTCCAGCACATCGACGGCCCGGTGGTCCTGGTCGGCCACTCCTACGGCGGCACCGTCGTCAGCCAGGCCGCCGCGGGCCTGGAGGACAAGGTCAAGGCCCTCGTCTACATCGCCGCGTTCCTGCCCGACACGGGCGAGAGCTCGCTGGGGCTGACGAACAAGTTCCCCGGCAGCACCCTCGGCCAGGTCGTCGTTCCGGTGAACTACGAGCTTCCCGGCGGCGCCTCGGGCGCCGACGTCTTCATCAAGCCGGACAAGTTCCACCAGCAGTTCGCCGCCGACGTTCCGGCGGACCAGGCGAAGCTCATGGCCACCGGGCAGCGCCCGATCGCCGCCGCCGCGCTGGAGGAGAACTCCACCCAGGCCGCCTGGAAGACGATTCCCTCCTGGTCGCTGGTCACCACCGAGGACCGGAACATCCCCGTGGCGGCCCAGCGCTTCATGTCGGCCCGCGCCCACGCGCGTACGACTGAGATCGACGCCTCGCACGCCGTGTCCGTCTCACGTCCCGGCGCCGTCGCCCGCATCGTGGAGAAGGCGGCCCGTACGGTCCGCTGACCGGCCTCAGATCACGTCGCCAGTCCCTTTTCGGCCACACGGTGAACCGCGCCCACCCCGTCACCGTTTCCAGGGTGACGAGGTGCCGACGCCGGACACCCGTGGTCAAGGCCCGTACGGCCCGCCGACCGCAAGCGAGCCACCAGCGCGCAGTACACCCCTTATCGAGAGGCAGCAACCACCATGCCGTTCATCACCGTCGGCCAGCAGAACTCCACCGCCATCGACCTCTACTACGAGGACCACGGCGCCGGGCAGCCGGTCGTGCTGATCCACGGCTACCCGCTCGACGGCCACTCCTGGGAGAAGCAGGCCGCAGCCCTGCTGGAGGCCGGTTACCGGGTCATCACCTACGACCGGCGCGGATTCGGCCGCTCCAGCCAGCCCACCACCGGCTACGACTACGACACCTTCGCCGCCGACCTGAACACCGTCATGGAGACCCTCGACCTCGACGACGCCGTCCTCGTCGGCTTCTCCATGGGCACCGGCGAAGTCGGCCGCTACCTCGGTACCTACGGCTCCGCCCGGGTCGCCAAGGCCGCCTTCCTGGCTTCGCTGGAGCCGTTCCTGCTCAAGACCGACGACAACCCCGAGGGCGTCGACGGGAGCGTCTTCGAGGGCATCAAGCAGGCGGTCACCGCCGACCGGTACGCCTACTTCAGCGCGTTCTACCAGGACTTCTACAACCTGGACGAGAACCTCGGCACCCGGATCAGCGAGGAGGCGGTCCGCAACAGCTGGAACGTGGCCGCCGGTGCCTCCTGGTACGCCTCGCTGGCCTGCGTCTCCACGTGGACCACCGACTTCCGTGCCGACATCCGGAAGATCGACGTGCCGGCGCTGATCCTGCACGGCACCGCCGACCGCATCCTCCCCATCGAATCCACCGGTGAGCTCTTCCGCAAGGCGCTTCCTCAGGCCGACTACGTCGTCGTCGAGGGCGCCCCGCACGGCCTGCTGTGGACCCACGCCCAGGAGGTCACCGACGCCCTCCTCGCCTTCCTGGCCAAGTAGGGGGCGGCGGCCTCTCACCGGCCGTACGGCGCCCCTCACGCGCCCCGTCACCGTTCGACGGTGACGGGGCGCCGTCTTGGGAGCCCACCGGAGTCCTAGGGCCTGTCACTCCCGGGCACCGGGAGCTTGTGGCCGTGACTGGCGGCCGCCCTCTCCGGCACGGTGGGCGTGGGGTCCGCGTCCATGTCCAGGGCGGTGAGCCGGTCACGGACCTGCTGGGCGCTGTGGGACATGGCTCGCGCGCCGGCGCTTTCGAGGGCTTGGACCCAGTCCGCCCGTGCGCCTTCCCGGTCACCCATGGCCAGCCGGGTGTCGCCCAGTCGCATCAGTGTGCCGATGGCGTTCCTGTGGTCACCCAGTTCCTCGAACGCCCGCGTGGCCCGCAGATAGGTGGCCACCGAATCCTCGTAACGGCCGAGCAGACGGAGGTTGTACCCCAGAACGTCCCAGGCCTGCGCCAGTTGCCACGGTGCGTCCAGGCGCTGGAACAAGGCCATGCTCTCCTCGATGTACAGAAGGCTTACCTCGAGCTGACCCAGGTTGCAGCGGAACCAGGCGAGTTCGCCGAGACACTCGGCCAGCCACAACTCTTCGCCGGTCTCCCGGGACAGCTCCAGTCCCCGCTCGGAGAACGTCACGGCCTCCTGGATCCGGCCGAACAGGAACAGCGCGCACGCCGTGACGTAGTGGGCTCGGGCCTGATCACCGGTCGCGTCGAGCTCTTCGAAGATCGTGGTGGCGAGTCGCAGGTGGTGCAGGGCTTGTTCCTGGTGGCCGAGATAGCCCTGGACGCCGCCGAGGTGGCGCAGGCAACGGCCTTCTTCGAGGCGGTTGTTCTGGCGCCGGGCCACTTCGAGGGCTGGGGTCAGCGCGGCGATGGCTTCGGGCCAGAATTCCTGACGGTGGAGGTAGTCCTTGAGTGACCAGGCCAGCCCGGTGGTGTGGTGGTCCAGCTTCTGGCTGACGGCGGTGTGGAGCAGGCCGGCCAGCACCTGGTGTTCGGCGGCGAGCCATCGGGTCGCCTGCTTGACGGTGGTGAGGTTCTCCGGGGTGACGCCCGGGCCGGGGGTACCGAGGTCGAGTTCGGGTGTGGTGTCGTGCTTCAGGAGCTGGTTCGCCGCGTAGGCGGTGAACACGTAGTGGTCCAGGACCCGGAGCGTGGCGTGGTGGCGTTCTCCGGTGGTGTCGTGGGTGTGGGTCAGTTCGGTGGCGTAGCCGCGCAGGAGGTCGTGAAGGCTGTAGCGGCCGGGCAGCGGTTGCTCCACGAGGCAGGAGCCGACCAGGCCCGCGAGCGCGCGGCGGGTTGCGGGGAGTGGAAGGCCGGCGAGGCCGGCGGCGGCGGGGGCCGTGATGTGGGGACCGGGGTGCAGGGCCAGGAGGCGCAGGAGCCGGGCCGTGGGCTCGTCCAGTGACTGGTAGGACCAGGAGAAGACGGCGCGTACGTCGGTGGTGGAGTCGAAGCCGGTGAACGCGTCGAGGCCGCCGTGCGTGTCCCGCAGGTCGTCGACGATGGCCTGAAGGGGGAAGGAGGGATCGAGTTCGGCGCGGGCGGCGACCACCGCCAGCGCCAGGGGCAGCCGTCCGCACAGGCGGATGATGTCGGCCGTGGCGGTGGGCTCGGCGGCCAGTCGCTCGGTGCCCAGGCGTCGCTCGAGGGCCTGGTGGGCCTCCGCCTGCGAGGGCAGCGGGAGAGTGAGGGGTTTGGCACCGTCGGTGGTGATCAGGCCCGGAAGCTGGTTGCGGCTGGTGATCAGTGTGAGGCAGCCCGCTCCCCCGGGGAGCAGAGGGCGTACTTGTTCCTCGTCGCGGGCGTTGTCCAGGACGAGGAGGATCCGCCGGTCGGCGAGGAGACTGCGGAAGAGCGTGCTGCGGCCGGGAGTGTCCTCGGGGATGCGCTGGGGAGGAACGCCGAGGGCGGTGAGGAAGCCGTGGAGGGCGTTGCCGGGTTCGACGGCGGGCGCGTGGGGGTGGAAACCGCACAGGTTGACGAAGAGCTGTCCGTCGGGGAAGGAAGAGGCGATGCGGTGGGCGTGGTGGACGGTGAAGGTGGTCTTGCCGACACCGGGAGCACCGCTGACGACGACGGCGGCGGCAGCAGTCGTTCCGGGGCGGTCCGGTACACCGCTCACGGACGACAGCCATGCGCCCTCGGCCTCGCGCCCCGCGAACGCCGCCAGACTGCACGGCAGTTCGGCCGGACGTACCCGGTGCGGCGACGTGGTCCCTGCGGAATGCGCAGCCGGCTGGCGCCTCGCATCGGACCGGTCGGCGGCATCGGCCGGTTCGTCGTCGGCCGGGCCGACGGGTGCGGTCGCCTCGTCCTCCAGCGGTATCCCGGACGTGGGGGGTGCGAGCGGGTCGCGCCGGTGTCCGGTATCCCCGTCGGCGACGGACGCCCTGCCGGAGACGGATGCCGCGCCGAACCTGTTCGGCTCATCGGCTGGGCGAAGGGGTGGCAGGTCGTGGTGGAGGATGCCGTGGTGCAGCGCGCGCAGGGACGGGCCGGGTTCTAGGCCGAGTTCGTCGGCGAGGTGCCGGCGCAGGTCGGTATAGCGCTGCAGGGCTTCTGGGTGCCGGCCGGCAAGGTACAGGGCACGGAGCAGCAGGACCCAGCCGGTTTCCCGCAGGGGATGCTCCGTGGTCATCTCCTGTGCCGCGTCCAGGGCCTCGGTGATCCGTCCTTGCAGGAGCAGGGCAGTAGTGCGGATCTCGCGGGTGGACTGCCGCAGTTCTTCCAGGCGTGCCGCCTCGTTGACGGCGAACAGGTGGTGCGCGGCGTCGGCGAGGGCGGTGCCGCGCCACATCTCCAGCGCTTTTCGGGTCTCCTCCAGGACGCGTTCGGGCCGGCCCTGGTCCATGAACCGGTGTGTCTGGGCAAGGGCACGCTCGAAGCGCACGGTGTCACGGCTCTCGGGCGGCACCCGCAGGGCGTAGCCCAGGGGTTCGGTGACCAGTACCTGGCAGGTGCCCTGTCGGCGCAGGTGCCGCGGTTCCAGGACCGCGCGTATCGTGCTGACGTGGGCGTGCAGGGAGGCCATCGCTCCGCCCTGCGCCCGTCCCGGCTGCTGCGGCCACAGGTCCTCGCACAGCGTCTGCGGAGCGACCGCCCGGCCGTCGCCGAGCAGCAGGCGGACCAGCAGCAGCCGCTGCCTGCGCCGGCCCGGATCGAGTACCGCGCCCGCCCGTCGTACCACCAGCGGACCCAGCAGCCCGAAGTCGAGACCCTGCACCGGAGTTGTCACCGTACCCACCCAGAATCCCGCTCGAGGAGAGGCCCCCGTCGCCCGCTGCCCGCATACCGGACAGGACATTAGCAGGATGTCACTCCGTGTGATCGTTGGCGGTCGGCTCGAACCCCCGTCGCGGGGGCGTCCGGACCAGCGTCCCTCGCCTTCGACGGCGCGTGAACCGGCGTGACCTCCGTTCCGTTGACTGATCGAACAGTCGTCGTCAGGAGTGGGGAAGAGACATGGTCGATGTCGAGGGAACGAGCACCGCCCGGTTCGAGCCGGTTCGAGCGGCGCTGGCAGAACATCTGCGATCAGGGGAGGAGTTGGGGGCGTCGATCGCCGTCGACGTCGGCGGAGTCATGGAAGTCGATCTGTGGGGTGGGCACGCCGATGCGGCGCGGACCGCTCCCTGGCGCCGGGACACGCTGGTCAGCCTGTGGTCGACCACCAAGACCCTGACCAGTCTGGCGGCCTTCGTCCTCGTCGACCGGCAGGCACTGGACCTCCACCGCCCGGTCGCGCACTACTGGCCCGAATTCGCCGCTCAGGGCAAGCAGGACATCGAGGTGCGGCATGTCCTGGCGCACACATCGGGGCTCTCCGGCTGGCAGCAGCCCTTCACCATGGACGATCTGTACGACTGGCCGACCGCGAGCGCCCGACTGGCCGCGCAGGCGCCCTGGTGGGAGCCGGGCAGTGCCTCGGGCTATCACGTGCAGACCCAGGGACAGCTCGTGGGAGAGCTCGTCCGGCGGGTCAGCGGACGTACCCTGACCGAGTTCGTCGACACGGAGATCGCCAAGCCGTTGCGAGCCGACGTCCAGATCGGTGCGCGGCGGGCCGACTGGCCGCGCATCGCCGAGCTGGTGGCCCCGACGCGGCTCTCCGCAATACCCGCCGGGCTCGATCCCGAGGGAATCTTCACCAAGACCTTGCTCGGAAGTCCTGCCCGGGACGAGCACGTCGACACACCGCAGTGGCGCCGCGCGGAACTCGGCGCCGTCAACGGACACGGCAACGCACGGGGCATGGCCCGCGCCCTCTCCGTGATTTCAGGAGGCGGCCGGGTGAACGGCCACCGTCTCCTCTCCGAGGAGACGGTGGAGAAGGTCCTCGACGTACAGGCGGACGGAGTCGACCTGTTCCTGGGCGTTCCCGTGCGCTGGGGCGTCGGCTTCGCGCTCGCCGATGCGAGGACGATGCCGCACATGCCCACCGGAAGGGTCTGCTTCTGGGTCGGCCGGGGCGGTTCGATCGTCATGATGGACCTCGACCGGCACGTCACGTTCTCGTACACGATGAACAGGCTGGGCGACGGGCTCCTAGGCTCGGAGCGCACCCACAGCTACCTCAGGCACGTCTACGAAGTCCTGGACTCCACCGGCTGAGGCCCGGCCGCTCCATCGTCGAGCGTCCCTCAGGGGCGCCGGAGGGACGGCCGGCCCGCCCGGGGACCGTCCTGGGCGGGCCGGGGTTCAGGGAGTGTCGCCCGGTTACGGGCGGGACGTGAGGTAGCCGCCCATGGACTTGAAGTAGATCGAGGCCGGGAGTTCCGTGCCGTCTTCCGTGCGGACGCTCGTGATCGCCAGGCCGTGGTTCCGGCCCGTGCGGGCGTCCGCGCCGGCGACGATGACCACGCCTTCGCCCTCGCGGTAGAAGATGCGGCCCGGGGTGCCGCCGTAGCGGCCCTCGGAGACGACGGCCGTCAGGATCTCCAGGCGCTTGCCCTTGTGGAAGGTGAAGGCGGCGGGGTAGGGGGCCGACTGGGCGCGGATCAGGCGTTCCAGGGTCTCGGCGGGCCAGGACCAGTCGATCCGGATGTCCTCCTCGGCCCTCTTGTGGAAGAAGGTGGCCTGGGAGCGGTCCTGCTTCGTGAACTCGGTCCGGCCGGACGCGATGAGGTCGAGGGCGCCGATCGTCACCGGGGCGATCAGGTCGACCGTCTTGTGGAAGAGGTCCGTGGTCGTGTCCGTCGGGCCGACGGGGATCGAGCGCTGCATGACGATGTCTCCGGCGTCGAGCACCTCGTCCATCATGTGCGCGGTGACGCCGACTTCGGGCTCGCCGTTGATGAGGGCCCAGATGAGGGGGGAGAAGCCCGCGTACTTCGGGAGGAGGGAGTCGTGCACGTTGAGGGTGCCGTAGCGCGGAAGCGTGTAGATGCGCGGGGGGATCCAGGTGCGCCAGTTGTTCGCGACGAGGATGTCCGCGTCGGCTTCCTTGAGTTGCTGGAACAGTTCCTCGTCGTCGGGGCGGTTGCGGATGACGACCGGGACGCCGTGCTCCTCGGCGAGGTCGGCGACCGAGTCGCTCCAGATCTTCTCGTAGGCGTGCTCGCTCTTGGGGTGGGTCACGACCATGACGACGTCGTGCTCGGAGTCCAGGAGCGCCTTCAGGGTGCGATGGCCCCAGGTCTGATAACCGAACATGACGACCCGCATCGGGGTTCCTCCTCAGAGAGCGAATGAGCAAAGGCAAGTAAAGCAAGGCTTACCTAACGGCGCAACAGCCCCGATTCTGGGCTTGATTGACCCGACTGTGGGTTCGATGTCCGGTTTGTCTGGTCGACAGGTCGTCTGGATCAGGTTAGCTTTACCTAAGTTCCACTCGGCTGCCGGTCACCGGTGCGCCTGGACTCCCCTTTTCCCCCACCCCTGACAAGACGCCTGGCAGGCGGCTGTCCCGCACCAATGGGAGTGACATGTCACAGGCTCTTCCTGGCGACGCACCACTGATCCACGACCTGATCGGTATCGGCTTCGGGCCGTCGAACGTCGCCATGGCGATCGCGCTCAGCGAGCACAACGTGCGCGTCGGAAGGCAAGAGGCGGTCACCGCTCACTTCTTCGAGCAGCAGCCCCGCTTCGGGTGGCACCGCGGAATGCTCATCGACGACGCGACGATGCAAGTGTCCTTCATGAAGGACCTGGTGACGCTCCGGAACCCGACCAGCGAATACAGCTTCCTCTGCTACCTGCAGGAGAAGGGCCGGCTGATCGACTTCGTCAACCACAAGAACCTGTTCCCGCTGCGGGTCGAGTTCCACGACTACCTCGAGTGGGCCGCGGCCAAGGTCGACGACATGGTCTCGTACGGCCACCAGGTCGTCTCCGTCGAGCCCGTGCTGCGCGAAGGCGTCGTGGAGTACCTCGACGTGACGGCGCGCTCCGGCGACGAGGTCGTCGTCCACCGTGCGCGCAACCTCGTCATCTCCACCGGGCTGCGCCCGGTCATGCCGGAGGGCGTCGAGCGGACCGAGCACGTCTGGCACAACACCGACCTGCTGACGAAGGTCGACGCCCTCGAAGGCGGCGAGCCCAGCCGCTTCGTCGTGGTCGGCGCCGGCCAGAGCGCCGCCGAGAACGTGGCCTACCTGCACCGCCGTTTCCCGCAGGCCGAGGTCTGCGCGGTCTTCTCCCGCTACGGCTACAGCCCGGCGGACGACAGCAGCTTCGCCAACCGCATCTTCGACCCCCAGGCGGTGGACGAGTACTTCACCGCCCCGGAGGACGTCAAGCAGCGGCTGATGGGCTATCACGGCAACACCAACTACTCCGTGGTCGACATCGACCTCATCGACGACCTGTACCGGCAGTCGTACCAGGAGAAGGTGCTCGGCACCGAGCGGCTCCGCTTCCTGAACGTCTCGCGCCTGACGGGCGTCGAGGAGACGGCCGACGGCGTCCGTGCCACCGTCACGTCCCTGGTCACCGGCGAGGAGAGCGTGCTCGACGCCGACGTCGTGGTGTGCGCCACCGGTTACCAGCAGGCCGACGGCCTCGGGCTGCTCGGCGAGGTCGCGGACCGCTGCCACCGTGACGACCACGGCCGGGTCCGCGTCGAGCGCGACTACCGGGTGGCGACCGACCTCGACGTGAGCTGCGGCATCTACCTCCAGGGCGGAACCGAGCACACCCACGGCATCACCTCCTCCCTGCTGTCCAACACCGCGGTACGGGTCGGCGAGATACTCGACTCGATCCTCGACCGGAACCTCAAGGCCGTGCCCGACCAGGCCCGTCCGGTCGCCGGGGGAGCCGGGAACGGCGCCCGCCAGGCGGCCGTCTGACAGACCGGCTCCGGCCCGTTGCCGTGCCTGTGGTGCCTTCGCACCGGCAGGCACGGCAGTACTGTTTGCAAGCCGCAGATCCACGAAGAAGGAATGTCCGTGCCCCCTGGTACCCGTCGCCGCACCGGCAGCCCGCCCGTCAGCCGACGCGTGATACCCGGGGGGCCCGCCCCCGTACCCGGGCGTCCTGCCGCACGTATCGGATGCCCCGCACGTACCGGACACACCGCCCGCCCCGGACGCAAGGGATGAGCCGCGTCGACATGAGCACCACCACAGTCGAACGCCCGGCGCCCTCCCGGGTCGTCGCGCAGGCCCGGCGGCGCCGGGTCGTGGGGCTGGGAGCCCTCCTCGCCGTGCTCGTGGTCGCGGCGGTGGTGTCCCTCGCCGTCGGTGCGCGGGCGCTCAGCCCCGCCGAGGCGTGGCACGGGCTCTTCGCCGATCCCGACCCCGACCAGAAGCTCTCCGAAGCCAGGCTCATCATGAGGACCGTACGGGTGCCCCGTACGGTCCTCGCGATCGTGGCGGGCATCGCGCTGGGCGTCAGCGGGGCACTGATCCAGGGATACACGCGCAACCCCATCGCCGACACCGGCCTGCTCGGGGTGAACACCGGCGCCTCGTTCGCCGTGGTGTCGGCGATCGCCCTGTTCGGACTCACCAACCCGTTCGAGTACGTCTGGTTCGCCTTCCTGGGGGCGGCGCTCGCCGGAGTCGTCGTGTTCGGGCTGTCGAGCATCGGCCGGGGCGCGGGAAATCCGCTGACGCTCGCTCTGGCCGGGCAGGGGGTCACGGTGTTCCTGCTGGCGATGACGACGGCGGTCGCGCTGACGGACAAGGCGGCGCTGAACGCCCTGCGGTACTGGAACGCCGGGTCGGTGGCCGGCGTCGGGTTCGACGTCATCTGGCCGGTGACCGTATTCATCGGGGTCGGGCTGGTCCTGGCGCTGGCCACCCTGCCCTCCGTCAACCTGCTGAACCTGGGCGACGACGTGGCCCGGGGCCTGGGTGTGAACATCGCGCTGATCCGGACCGTCGGCATCACGGCCATCACGCTGATGGCCGGCGCGGCCACGGCGGCGTGCGGCCCCATCGCCTTCCTCGGACTCATGGTGGCGCACACGGCCCGGTACCTGGCAGGGCCCGACTACCGCTGGCTGGTGCCGTACGCGGGCCTGCTCGGCGCGGTCGTCCTTCTGGTCTGCGACATCGTGGGACGCGTCGTGGTGCGGCCGGGAGAGCTGGACGCGGGCGTCCTCGTCGCTCTCCTCGGCGCCCCGTTCTTCGCGGTCCTGGTGTGGCGGGGAAAGTTCAAGAGCGCATGAACGTGACAGTGGTGAAGCCGTCGGTGGCACCGGGTGTGCGGCTCGGCGGCATGTCGTTCGTCTGGCGGCCCAGGGTCGTGCTGGTCACGCTGCTGCTGATGGCGGCGGCCTTCCTGGTGTTCTGCCTGTCCATCGCCGTGGGGGACTTCCCCATCGGCCTGCCGCAGGTGGTGGCCACCCTCTTCGGCGGGGGCGAGCAGGTAGACCAGTTCGTGATCATGGACCTGCGCATGCCGCGGGCGCTGGCCGGGCTCGTCGTGGGCATCGCGCTCGGGATGTCCGGGGCGATCACCCAGTCCATCGCCCGCAATCCGCTGGCCAGTCCGGACATCCTGGGGATCACCGGCGGCGCCAGCGCGGTGGCGGTCTGCCTGGTGACGGTGTCGGGCGGGGCCACGGCCGCGGTCGTCAGCTCCGTGGGGCTGTCCGGGGCGGCGCTCGCGGGAGGCCTCGGCACCGGACTGCTGGTGTACTTCATGGCGTGGCGGCGCGGGGTCGACGGCTTCCGGCTCATCCTCATCGGCCTCTCCGTGAGCGCCGTGATGGAGGCGATCACGACCTGGCTGCTGGTCACCGCCGACATCAGGGACGTGGCGCGGGCCCAGGCGTGGCTGGTCGGCTCCCTGGACAACCGGTCGTGGGACGAGGTGGGGGTGGCCCTGTGGGGCACGCTCGTCCTCGCGGTGGTCGTGGCCTGCGTGGCCTTCCAGTTCAAGCCGCTGCACTTCGGCGACGACGTGGCCGCCGGCCTCGGCGTCCGGTACGGGCTGGTACGGGCCGTCCTGCTGCTGTGCGCGGTGCTCCTGGCCGGCTTCGCGGTGAGCGCGGCGGGACCGGTCCCGTTCGTGGCCATGGTGGCGCCGCAGGTGGCGATCCGTCTGACGAAGTTCCCCACGCCGCCGTTGGTGGCGTCCGCCGTGGTGGGTGCGCTGCTGCTGCTCGGCTCGGACCTGGTCGCCCGTACGGCGCTGCCGATCAGCCTGCCGGTCGGCGTGGTCACCGCCGCGATCGGCGGTCCCTTCCTCATCTACCTCCTGGTGCGGGCGAACCGCCGCTAGGTGATAGAAAGGTTAGGCAAGCCTAAATAGAGGGGGAGCCGTGGTCGCTCAGTCCATCACCGAGATCGAGGCCGGGGCCGAGGGCGTCCCGCGGCTGGTGGCCAGGGGCGTCACGGTCGGGTACGGCGACCGGACCGTCATCGACGCCCTCGACGTGTCGGTCCCGCCGGGGGTGGTGACCACGATCATCGGCCCCAACGGGTGCGGGAAGTCGACCCTGTTGCGGACCCTGTCACGGCTGCTCAAGCCGACCAGCGGATCCGTCGTGCTCGACGGCGAGGACATCGCCCGGCTGCGCACCCGGGACGTGGCGAAGAAGCTCGGCCTGCTGCCCCAGGCGCCGGTCGCGCCGGAAGGCCTGACCGTGGCCGACCTGGTCGCCAGGGGCCGGCATCCGCACCAGAGCTGGCTGCGCCAGTGGTCCTCGGACGACGCCTCCGTCGTGGAACGCGCGCTGGCCATGACGGGGGTGGCCGACCTGGCCGACCGTCCCGTCGACGCGCTCTCCGGCGGCCAGCGTCAACGCGTATGGATATCGATGACCCTTGCTCAGGGCACCGATCTGCTGCTGCTCGACGAGCCCACCACCTATCTGGACCTGGCGCACGCCATCGACGTGCTCGACCTGGTCGACGACCTGCACGAGTCGGGATGCACCGTGGTCATGGTGCTGCACGACCTCAACCTGGCCGCGCGCTACAGCGACAACCTGATCGTGATGAAGGCCGGTTCGGTCCTGGCGCAGGGTCATCCGCGCGAGGTGCTGACCGCCGAGCTGCTGCATGAGGCATTCGGCCTGCGTGCCATGGTGATTGACGATCCGGTGGGCGACCGGCCGCTCGTCGTGCCGATCGGGCGGACCCACGTCCGGAGCGAGGGCGTCCAGAGTGCGGGCAGCTGAAACGAGAGCCTCGTAACTTAGGCTAGGCTTACCTCACTTCCCCGGGGTACGGTTTGCCTGCCCTAAGTGGGGCCGCAGTGGACAGCACGAAAGCAAGGGATCCCGCATGCTCCTCGACCGAACGACACGTATGAAGCCCTGGCGGCAGCTGGCGGCAACCGTGTCCGCCGCGGCCCTCGGTGTAGGCCTCCTCGCTGGGTGCGGTTCCGACTCTGCGGACAAGGACAAGAAGAAGGACGACAGCGCCAACGCCCCCGCCGCGACCGGTGCGTTCCCCGTCACCGTCGAGCACTTCTTCGGCTCCACCGAGGTCAAGAAGGCCCCCCAGCGGGTCGTCACCGTCGGCTACACCGACGACCAGACCGTCCTCGCGTTCGGCATCAAGCCGGTCGGCATGACCGACCAGTACCCGAACCCGGCCGGTCAGAGCCCCGACATCAACACCCAGTGGCCCTGGGTGAAGGACAAGTGGGGCGAGACCAAGCCCGAGGTCATCATGAACAACGGTGACACCGGACCCAACTTCGAGAAGATCGCGGCTCTGCGCCCCGACCTGATCATCGCGGTCTACTCCGAGGTCGACCAGGCCGCCTACGACAAGCTCTCGAAGATCGCCCCGACGGTCGGCCGCACCAAGGCCGAGAAGGAGCCCTTCAGCGCCAAGTGGCAGGACAACGCCCTCCAGATCGCCAAGGCGGTCGGCAAGGCGACCGAGGGCAAGGCGATGGTCCAGGGTATCCAGGACAAGCTCGCCGCGGTCAAGAAGGCGCACCCCGAGTTCGCCAACCAGACGGCCGTCGCGGTGTCCTGGTACAAGGACGCGGTCAACCCCTTCACCACCACCGACGTGCGCGGCCAGCTCCTGACCGGCATGGGCTTCAAGGGCCAGACCGAGCTCGACAAGATCTCGGACGGCAAGTTCTCCTTCGCCCTCTCCCCGGAGCGCATGGACCTCATCGACGTCGACCGCGTCTTCGTCGTCAACGACAAGGCCGACACGGACGCGCTGAAGAAGTTCGACCTGTTCGCCAACCTGAAGGTCACCAAGGCCAACAAGGTGTCCTACCTGCTCGACAGCGAGGGCCCCGCGGCCGGTGCGGCCATGTCGCAGGCCACCCTGCCCGCCCTGCCCTTCGCCATCGACGAGCTCGTCAAGTCGGTCGGCTAGGTGTGAGCACCACGGACATTCGGGTCGCCCCGGCAACCCTGCGTACGACGACCGGACGTGAAGCAGCCCGATGGGTCGCGGCCAACTGCCGCACGATGCCCTGGCTGACGTCCGGCGCCGTACTCAGCACGGTCGCCGGGGCGGCTCTCCAGATGCTCCCCGTACTGCTGCTCGGCAAGGTGGTCGACGGAGTGGTCGGGGGCGAGCCGCGCTCGATCCTGATCACGATCGGGGCGTGGATGGTGGCCGCCGCGCTGCTCGGCGCGGCGGCCACCGCCCTGTCCGCCTACCTGATCGGCCGGCTCGGCGCCGACCTGCTCGCGCACCTGCGCGAAGGCGCCGTACGGGCCGTGCTGGGCATGCCCAGCGCCCGGGTCGAGCAGGTGGGCCGCGGAGACGTGCTCTCCCGGGTCGGCGACGACGTCGCCGTCCTGTCCAAGGGCATCCGGTCCGCCATTCCCACGGTGTTCTCCGCGGGAATCCTGGTGGCCATCGCCACGGTCGGCATGTTCGGCCTCGACTGGCGGCTCGGCCTGGCCGGCGCCTGTGCGCTGCCGGCCTACGCGCTGGCCCTGCGCTGGTACCTGCCCCGGTCCGCCCCCCTCTACCGCAAGCGCGCGGTGGCCCAGGCCGAGCGCGCGCAGGCGCTGATCAGCGGGCTCAACGGCATCGAGACGGTACGGGCGCACCGGCTGGAGGAGGCCTTCCGCGAGAAGGTCTCCGAGGATTCGCGGCGGGTGCGGGACCTCGGCATCGAGGTGTTCCACTTCTTCGGCCGGTTCGTCGGCAGGGAGAACCGGGCGGAGTTCATCGGCCTGGTCCTGATCCTCGTGGTGGGCTACGCCCTGCTGGAGACCGGCTCCGCGAGCCTCGGCGAAGTGGCGGCGGCGCCGCTGGTGTTCCACCGCCTGTTCACCCCGCTGGGCGCGATCATGTTCACCTTCGACGAAGCGCAGAAGTCGGGCGCGAGCCTGACCCGGCTCGTCGGGGTGCTGGCCGAGTCCACGCAGGACCGGCTGGTGGGCGACTCGTCCGCCGCGCCGGCGGACCGGGAGCCGTACCCGGTGACGGTGAAGGGGCTGACGTTCCGGTACCCCGGAGCCGATGAGCCGGTCCTGAGCGACGTCAGCCTGACGATCCCGGCCGGCGGCTCACTGGCCCTGGTGGGTGCGACGGGCGCGGGCAAGACGACCCTTGCCGCGCTCATCGCCGGCATCGGTACCCCGGAGGCCGGGTCGGTGCTGATCGGTTCGACCGACCTCGCCGAGCTGGACGAGGCCGGGGCGAGGGCGCTGGTGAGCATCCTGACCCAGGAGACGCACGTGTTCTCCGGTCCGCTCGCCGACGACCTGAGACTGGCCGCGCCGGAGGCGACCGACGCCGAACTGCTGGCCGCGCTGGGCACCGTAGGGGCGGCCGAGTGGGTCGAGGCGCTGCCCCAGGGTCTGGACACCGCGGTCGGCGAGGGCGGTGCGCGGCTGGACGGCACCAAGGTCGCCCAGGTGGCCCTGGCCCGGCTGGTGCTGGGCCGGGCGCCCGTGGTCGTGCTCGACGAGTCGACCGCGGAGGCGGGCAGTGAGGGCGCCGCCGAACTGGAGCGGGCCGTACTGGCCGCCTGCTCCGGCCGGACCACGCTGTTCGTGGCCCACCGGTTGACCCAGGCGGTGGCGGCGGACCGGATCGCCGTGCTGGATGCGGGACGCGTCGTGGAGCAGGGCACGCACGAGGAGTTGGTGGCCCTGGGCGGCCGCTACGCGCGACTCTGGCGGGCCTGGAGAGACGCTAGTTAGGTCACCCTAATTTAGGTTAGGCTAGCCTTCGTACCTTGGAAGGGTGTTGAGTCTTCAAATGATGGAACCGAGCGCTCGTCTCGTGCTGATCTCTCCTACGCGCCTGGCAGACGTGCGCCGGCGTACCGGCGGATACTCCGACCGGACCATCGCCGAGGCCTGTGCCATCGGACTGTCGTACTGGGCGACGGGCGAGAGCCCCGACGGAATCGACCTGGCCCCCGGGACGCTCTTCGCCGACGTCCTCGGATGGGTCGACAACGGCGGCACCGCACCCAGCGGCTGGGAGAGCGGCAAGGCCGCCCCGGACGGCTTCGCCATCGCCGTCCCCGAGGGCGTCCTGCCGTCCGACGCGCAGCTCGCGCTGGACGACCTGGCGGACTTCCCCGACCGGCCCCTCGGCACCATCAGCCCGTCCGGCGTGGCCGAGCGGCTGAAGACCCTGGCCGAGTGGAACGACACCGGGGCGGACCGGGTCCGGCCGACCATCGTGGAGATGTTCCGCGAACAGGCGAGGCTCCGGCCCGACGCGGTCGCCATCATCGACGAACACCGCTCGCTGACCTACCGCCAGGCGGCGGAGCTGTCCGCGCAGCTGGCCCACCACCTGATCGGCCGCGGACTCGGCTCCGAGCAGGTCGTGGGCATCTCGCTGGACCGCTCCGCCGACATGGTCATCGGCCTGCTCGGCGTGCTCCAGGCCGGCTGCGCGTTCGTCCCGCTCGACCCGCAGTGGCCCGCCGCGCGCCGCGCCGTCGTCATCGACGACGCGCGGGTCGTGCTGCAACTGAACGGATCCGGCGCGCACGACCCCGCGGAACCGGCCGCCGTCGCCGTCGACCTCGACGACTGGGGATACGCCGACCACTGCGCCGAGGGCACCGGAATCACCCCGCACGGCAACTCCCTGGCCTACGTGATCTTCACGTCCGGTTCGACCGGCCGCCCCAAGGGCGCGATGATCCGCCACGAGGCCATCAGCGAGCGCCTGCTGTGGCAGGTCGACGAGATCCTGGGCTTCGGACACGACGACGCCTCGCTGTTCAAGGCACCCCTGTCCTTCGACATATCCATCAACGAGATCTTCCTCCCGCTGGTGTGCGGCGGCCGGCTCGTGGTCCTGCGGCCCGGCGGCGAACGCGACCCGCACCACCTGCTCGGCGTGATCGCCGAGCACCGCGTCACCTTCACCTACCTCGTCTCCTCCATGCTGGACGTCCTGCTGGAGATCGCCGGCGACTCCGACCGCCTCGACAGCATGCGCCACGTGTGGTGCGGCGGCGAGGTGCTCACCCCCGAGCTGTACGAGCGCTACCGCACCCGGCTCGACATCCCCATGTACCACGGCTACGGCCCCGCCGAGACGACCATCGGCGTCTCCCACGTCATCTACCGGGGCGAGGCGGAACGCCTGTCGACCTCGATCGGCAAGGCCAACCCCAACACCCAGCTGTACGTCCTCGACGACGAGCTGCGCCCCGTGCCGGTCGGCGTCGGCGGCGAGCTCTACGTCGGCGGCTTCCTCCTGGGCCGCGGATACGTGGGCGCACCCGGACTGACCGCCTCCCGGTTCGTGGCCAACCCCTTCGCGAACGACGGCTCCCGCCTCTACCGCACCGGTGACCTCGCCCGGTTCGCCCCCGACGGCTCGCTGGACTTCCTCGGCCGCGCCGACAACCAGATCAAGATCCGCGGCATGCGGCTGGAACTGGAGGACGTGGAGGTCGGCCTCGCGGAGCACCCCGAGGTCCGGCACACCTGCGTCATCGCGAAGAAGAACAGCGCCGGCGGCACCTACCTCGTGGGGTACGTGATCCCGGCCGCAGGAGCCGCGGAGCTGCGGGCCGACGAGGTCAAGGCCTGGGCCACCGAGCACATGGTCGAGTACATGGTGCCCGCCCACATCGTCGTGATGACCGAGTTCCCGCTCACCGCGAACGGCAAGCTCGACCGGCGCGCACTGCCCGAACCCGAGGTCGTGACCGGAACGTTCCTGCGGCCCACCACCGACGAGGAGCGCGCCGTGTGCGCGGCCGTCGCCTCCGTGCTGCGGCTGGAGGAAGTCGGCGTCGACCAGGACTTCTTCCAGCTCGGCGGAGACAGCATCCTCGCCATCTCGCTGCTGAGCGCCCTGCGCGCGGAGGGCCTCTACGTCACCGCGGGACAGATCTTCGCCAACAGCGTCCTGGGCGCCCTGGCGGCCGTGGCCGGCCGCGAGGACGCGGCCCGGGTGGACCACGCCGACGTGGCGACCGGTCCCGTACAGGGATCGCCCATCGTCCAGTGGCTCGGCCGGACCACGAACGCGATCGACGGCTTCGTCCAGGCGGTCGTCCTGAACACCCCGGCGGACCTCACGGCCGACGCCCTCGGCCCCGTCCTCGACTCCGTCGTCACCCGGCACGACATGCTGCGCGCCCGGCTCGTCCGCGGGGACCGCTGGAGCTTCGACATCCCGGAGGCGGCCGGCGGAGCCACCGCCGACTGGCAGGAGAGCGACGGGCCGCTCGACGCGTGCGTGGCCCTCGCCACCGAAGGACTGGACCCGGACAACGGCGTGATGCTGCGGGCCGTCTGGCGCCGCGAAGCCCGCCAACTGGTCCTGGTCGCCCACCACGTGGTGGTCGACGGCGTGTCCTGGCGGGTCCTGATGGAGGACCTGGCCACGGCATGGCGCCAGTTCACCGCCGGTGAGGCGATCGAACTCCCCGCCGTGGGCACCTCGTTCCGGCGCTGGACCCAGCTCCTGGGTAGCGCGGAGTTCGACGCGGACCGCGCCTACTTCGAGCGCCCCCTGCCGGGCCCCGACGCGCCGCTCGGCAGGCGGGCCCCCTCCGAGGCCGACACGGTCGAACGGGAGCGCAGCCGGGTCTTCACCGTCGGCTCCGAGGCCACGGCCGCACTGCTGGGCGAGGTCCCCGCGAAGTTCCACGCGGGCGTCAACGACGTCCTGCTGACCGCGCTCGCCGTCACCCTCGCCCGGTGGCGCCGCGGCCGCGGCCAGGAGCAGACCTTCGCGCACATCGAGCTGGAGGGCCACGGCCGCGAAGGACGCCACGTGGCGGGCGACGCCGGCATCGAGCCGGAACTGTCGCGGACCGTCGGCTGGTTCACGACGCTGTTCCCGGTGACCGTGGACCCCGGCACGACCGGCGACTTCACCGACCCCCGGTACCTCGCCGCCGCGCTCAAGGCGGTCAAGGAGGACCTCGCCCGCGTACCGGGCAACGGCGTCTCCTACGGAGCCCTGCGCTACCTGGCCGACACCCCCTTCACGGCCCCGGCACCCCAGGTCCTCTTCAACTACCTGGGCCGCTTCGACGCGGGCGCCTCGGGGGACTGGCAGCTCTCCGGAACCACCGGTCAGCTCGGCGAGAAGCGCGACCCGCGGATGCGCCTGCCGCGCGCCCTGGAGTTCAACGCGATCGCCGAACCCTCCGCCACCGGCGCGTACGAACTCGTCACCACCCTCTCCTGGCCCGACGGGATGTTCACCGACGAGGACATCGAGGCGATCGGCGGGCACTTCCAGGCGGCCCTCACCGCCCTGGCCGCACTCGACGAGGGCGGCCACTCACCCAGCGACTTCCCGCTGGTGCGCCTGACCCAGGCCGACGTCGACGCCCTGGACGGTCCCGCGCTGCGCGCTGTCCTCCCGCTGACCCCGCTGCAGGAAGGCCTGTACTTCCACTCGGTCTTCGACGACGACTCCGCGGGCAGCTACGTCGAACAGCAGCTCCTGACCCTGGAGGGCGAGCTCGACCCCGCCCGCCTCCGGGCCGCTGCCACCCGGCTGCTCACCCTGTACCCGAACCTGGCCGCACGGTTCACGGCGCTCTCCGACGGCCGCGTCGTCTCCGTACTGGAAAGCGGCGCCGAGGCGCCCTTCACCACCCTCGACCGGCCCGGCATCACCGAGGCGGAGCTCCACGAACTCGCCGAGCGGGACCGCCGCGCCGGATTCGACCTGGCCACCGGCCCGCTGATGCGGTTCACCCTGGTCCGCGACCCGGAATCCGGCCGCAACGTCCTCGTGCAGACCGTCCACCACATCATCGCCGACGGCTGGTCGGTGCCCCCGATGCTCCGCACGCTGCTCGCCGAGTACCACGCGCCGGGCAGCACCTACGCGCTGAGCGGCTTCCCCGACTACGTCGGCTGGCTCGCCGCACGCGACGCCGACGAGAGCGACCGCGTGTGGGGCGCCGAACTCGCCGGGCTGCCCGGCCCCTCGCTGGTGGCCAGGGACCACACCCCGTCCGACCGGTTCGCCGACACGTCCGTCGAGCCCGCGGAGTCCCTCGACGTCGACGCCGCCGCCCGTTCCGCCGGCGTACCGCTGAGCGTGGCCGTGCACAGCGCCTGGGCGGTGACCCTGGGCGGGATCCTGCACTCCGCCGACGTGGTCTTCGGCTCCACGGTCTCCGGCCGCGACGCCGACGTCCCCGGCATCGAGGACATGGTCGGCCTGTTCATCAACACCGTCCCGCTGCGTGCGCGGTGGGCCGAAGGCACCACGGCGCGCGAACTGCTCACCTCGGTGCGCGAACACCAGGGCGCGGTCCTGCCGCACCAGCACGTCTCGCTGGCCCGGATCGGCCGGCTGGCGGGCGTCGGCTCCCTCTTCGACACCCTCGTGGTGTTCGACGTGGCCACCGACGTGGCCGCCCTGCGCCGCACCGGCGACACCCTGTCCGTCACCGGCCTCGTCAACGAGGGCGCCCCGCACTACCCGCTGACCCTGGTCGTGGAGCGGGCCCTCGACGGCCGCCCGCGCTTCAACCTGATCTACGACGGCGAACTGCTCCGCGAGAGCAGCGCCCAGGACATCCTGAACCGGTTCACGCACACCCTCACCGGCCTGCTCACCCGGCCGGACGCCCAGGTCGCCGACCTGGCGCCCCAGGGAGCCAGGAGCCCCGCACGGATCACCCCGACCACCCTCGGCGCACTCTTCGATGCCGCCGCGGACCGGAACCCGGCGGCCACCGCCGTCACCCAGTGCGCGCTCGACGGCACCACCCGCTCGCTGACCTACGGCGAACTCGCCGCCGCGAAGAACGAACTGGCCGCCGCCCTGCGCGCGGCCGGGGTCCGGCCGGGCCGGCGCGTCGCCGTGGCCGTCCCGCGCACCATCGAGCAGGTCGTCGCCCTGGTCGCGATCGTCAGCGCGGGCGGCGCGTACGTACCGCTCGACATGGCCTACCCGGACGAGCGGCTGGAGTACGTCCTCGGCGACGCCGCCCCGCAGGCCGTCCTCGTGGACCCCGGTCAGCGCGAACGCTTCACCGCCCTGCTGGAGCGGGCGGGAGTCGCCGCCCGGGTCCTCGTACAGGGCGACGAGCCGGCGCGGGAGCCCGCCGAGGCCGCCGAGGCCGCCGAGGCCGCCGAGGCCGCGGCGGACGAGGTCAGCTGGAACGACCCCGCCTACGTGATCTACACCTCCGGGTCGACCGGCAAGCCCAAGGGCGTCGTCGTCCCGCACTCCAGCGTCGTGGCGCTGCTCGCCAACACCCAGCCCGACATGGGCTTCGGCCCCGACGACGTCTGGGTCCAGTTCCACTCCTACTCCTTCGACTTCGCGGTCTGGGAGCTGTGGGGCGCCCTGGCGCACGGCGGCGAGCTGCTCGTCCCCGACTACGGCCTGACCCGCTCCCCGGTCGACTTCCACCGGCTGGTCCGCGAGCGCGGAGTGACCGTGCTGAACCAGACGCCCTCGGCCTTCTACCAGTTCGTCGAGGCAGACCGGCACGCCGGCCGGTCGCTCACCGGCCCGTCGCTCCCCGCCCTGCGCCGCGTCATCTTCGGCGGCGAGGCACTGGACCTCGGGCGGCTGCGCGGCTGGGTCGAGCGGCACGGCGCCGCCTCGCCCGAGCTCGTCAACATGTACGGGATCACCGAGACCACGGTCCACGTGACCCACCGGGTGCTGACCGACGAGGACTTCGCCTTCGGCGACGACGTGAGCCCCATCGGCGGACCCATCCCGGGCCTGGTCACCCACCTGCTCGACGACCGGCTCCGGCCGGTGCCGCCGGGGCAGGTCGGCGCCATCTACGTGGCCGGCGACCAGGTCTCCCTCGGATACCTCGGGCGGCCGGGCCTCACCGCGGGCCGGTTCGTGGCCAACCCGTTTGCGAACGACGGCTCCCGGATGTACCACACGGGCGACCTGGCCGTCCGCACCCTCGACGGGGAGCTGGAGTTCACCGGCCGCGCCGACGACCAGGTGCAGCTCAAGGGCTTCCGCATCGAGCTCGGCGAGGTCGAGTCCGCGCTGCGGGACCTCGACGGGGTGGTCGACGTGGCCGTCACCGTGGCCGACAGCGGCGACCACCTGGTCGCGCACGTCGTGGGCCGGGTGCCCGGCGACCTCTCCGCCCTGCTCGCCGAGAAGCTGCCCGTGCACATGGTGCCGGGCCGGGTCCTGCCCGTGGACGCCCTGCCGCTGACCGTCAACGGCAAGCTGGACCGCAAGGCCCTGATCGCGCGGGCCGCGCAGGACGACACCGCGGTGGCCGGCGGTTCGTTCGCCGGTTCCACGGGCGGTTCCGCCGCCGGTTCCGTCACCGGTTCCGTCACCGGCGGCACCGAATCCGTACGGGCCTCCCTGGTCGGCATCTTCGCCGAGACCCTGTCCCACCCGGACGCCGACGCCGACACCGACTTCTTCGGCGCCGGCGGCGACAGCATCATCGCCATCACCGTGGTCAACCGCGCCCGGGCGCTGGGCCTGCCGATCGCACCCCGCGACGTGTTCCTCCTGAAGACGCCGCGCGCGCTCGCCGAGCTCCTGGGCACCCGCGCGCCGCAGACCCAGGGCCCCACCGCGACGCCCGCGCGCCGCGAGGACGGCCCGCTGGCGCCCACGCCGATCATCCTGCGCCAGCGCGAACTCGGCGGCTCCCTCGCCCGGTTCGCCCAGGCCCGGACCGTGGACGTGGCCGAAGGCACCGCCTTCGCCGACATCGAGCGCGCCGCGAACGCCGTACTGGCCGCCCACCCGGCCCTGCGGATGCGCCTGAACACCGAGCACGGCGTGTGGACCCTGCGCACCGAACCCGCCCGTGAGGCCACCGTCGTCCGCGCGGACACGGCCGACGCCACGGCCGCCGCGAACGAGGCCGCCGGACGGCTCGACCCCGAGACCGGCGAGGTCGCCGCCTTCACCTGGCTCGCGGCGACCGGCACCCTGGTGGTCACCGTGCACCACATCGCGGTCGACTCGGTGTCCTGGCTGATCCTGCTGGACGACCTGGCCGCCGCCCTGCGCGGGGAGACCCTCGCCCCGGCGACCACCTCCTACGCCGAGTACGCCGACGCGCTGACCCTGCGGTCCGCCGCCGGCGCCGACGACCTCGGGCACTGGGTCGACACCCTCCAGGCGCCCCCGCTGCTGCCCGCGTCCGGCGCGCTGCGCGACACCACCGTGGTCCTCGGCCCCGAGGCCAGCGACCGGGTGACGCGCACCGCCCCCGCCGCGCTCGGCGTCGCCCTCACCGAGCTGCTGTGCGGCGCCCTGCGCACCGCCCTGACCCGGATCCAGCCGGCGCCCACCGATCTCGCGATCGAGCTGGAGCGGCACGGCCGGGTGTCGGTACTGGAGCACCACGACTACACCCGTACGGTCGGCTGGTTCACCGCCATCGCGCCCGTCCGGCTCACCGCGCACACCGACCCGGTCGCGGCGGCCCGCGAGCTCGCCGAGCGGCAGCCCGACGAGTCCGGGCACCTCGCCTACGGCCGGCTGCGCTACCTCAACCCGCAGACGGCCCCGCTGCTGACCGCCCGCCCGCAGGTGCTCTTCAACTACCTCGGCCGGGGCAGCGAGTCCCAGGCACTGCACATCACGGGCGGCGACCAGGGCAGCCCGTACGCCGTGGAGGTCAACGCCTGGACCGACGCGGCCACCGGCAGCCTGCACGCGACCTTCACCCTCGCCGAGGAGATCCCCGACGAGATCACCGCGCACTGGCTGCGGGCCCTGGAAGCCCTCGCGGAAGCCTCCGTGACGGCCGAGCGCACGGCGCCGGTCACCGCGCTCCAGCGCGGCCTGTTCTTCCAGGCCCAGCTGGCCGGCACGGCCGGACACTACGTCGCACAGAGCTACTTCGCCCTCGACCACCGCCTCGACACCGAGGCACTGACCGAGGCCATGGCCGTGGTCATGGCCCGGCACCCGGTCGTCGGCGCCGGCTTCACCACTGACGACGACGGCAACCCGGTCCAGATCCTCACGGCGGGCCGCCGGGTCGGCGTCCACACGGTCGAGCTGTCGACCGAGGAGGAAGTCGAGGCCCTGCGCGTCCGGGACCGCAACACCGGCTTCGACCCGGCCGAGCCGCCGCTGATCCGGCTGACCGTGATCCGGCTGCCGGGCGGCCGCGACGGCCTGCTCCTCAGCTACCACCTGCTGCTGTGGGACGGCTGGTCCCGGGCGATCGTGCTGCGGGACCTGTTCGAGGCCTACCGGGCCCTGCTCGCCGGTGAGCAGCCGTCCGCGACGCCGGCCGTGCCGGGCTTCGAGGACCACGCCCGCGCGCTCGCCGCCAAGGACCCGGCCGTCTCGGAGCGGTTCTGGGCCGAGCACCTGACCGGGCTCTCCGGCCCGACGCTGCTCGCCGGACCCGCGCCGTCCCTCATCGACGACCTGCCGCCCGCGCTCCTGCACACCCTCACCGCCGAACAGTCACAGCTGCTGCGGGAGACGGCCAAGGCGCACGGAGTCACCCTCAACTCGGTCCTCACCGGAGCCTTCGGCCTGCTCCTCGGCGCCCACACCGGCCGCAGCGACGCCGTGTTCGGCGTGACCGTCTCCGGCCGCGAGGGCGAGGGCCTGTCCGACATCGTCGGCGTGCTCCTCAACACCGTGCCCATGTGGACCCGCGCCCGGCCCGGGGACACGGTCGGGGAGTACCTGGCCCGCGTACAGGCGGCCCGGGTCGACGCGATGGAGCACGAGCACCTGGGGCTCGGCGAGATCCAGCGGGCCAGCGGCCACGACACCCTCTTCGACAACCTGTTCGTGCTCCAGAACTTCCTGGACCTGGACGGGCTCGCCGAGATGAACGCCCGCCACGGCATCACCGAGGTGAAGTCGGACGACTCCACGCACTACCCGTTCACCTGGGTCGTGACGCCCGGCGACCGGCTCACGGTCAAGCTGGAGCACCGCCACGGCGACTCCGGCAGCGCCCGCCGCCTCCTCGACGACTACGTCGGCCTGCTCCAGGACCTGGCCAGGTCCACCGGACCGGTGGGCGCGCTGCCCGGCCTCGGGCCGGTGCCCGCTCCCGCGGACCGCACGGACATCGGCACCGACACGGTCGTCGACCGCTTCGACCGGGCGGCGGACCGCGCACCCGAGCGGGTCGCGCTCGTCGCACACGGCCGGAGCATGACCTTCGCCGAACTCCAGGACCGCAGCCGCCTGCTGGCGGGCGTGCTCGCCGGACGCGGCATCGGCCCGGAGAAGACGGTGGGCCTGGCGATCCCGCGCACGCTGGACTGGATCGTCGCGCTGTTCGCCGTACTGCGCACCGGAGCCGCGTACGTACCGCTGGAGCTGGACCACCCGGACGAGCGGATCGCCACGATCGTCGCGGACGCCCGGCCCGAGGTGATCCTCACCGTCAGCGCCGTCTCGCCCCGGCTGACCGGCGACCTGATCGAGCTGGACCGGCCCCTTCCGGAGGCCGAGCCGCTCGTGACGTTCGCGCCGGACGACCCGAACCGGCTGCGGTACCCCGCGTACACGATCTACACCTCCGGTTCGACCGGCAAGCCCAAGGGCGTCGTGACCGAGTACGCCGGACTCACCAACATGCTGATCAACCACCAGCGCCGCATCTTCGAACCGGTGCTGGCGGAGCACGGCAACCGGATCTTCCGGATCGCGCACACCGTGTCCTTCGCCTTCGACATGTCGTGGGAGGAGCTGCTGTGGCTCGCCGACGGCCACGAGGTGCACATCTGCGACGAGGAACTGCGCCGCGACGCACCCGCCCTGGTCGACTACTGCCGTGAGCACGGGATCGACGTCATCAACGTGACCCCGACCTACGCGCAGCAGCTGGCGGCCGAAGGCCTGCTCGACAACCCGGACCGGCGCCCCGCGCTGGTGCTCCTGGGCGGCGAGGCGGTCACCCCGACCCTGTGGCAGCGGCTCGCGGAGACCGAGGGGACGGTCGGCTACAACCTGTACGGCCCGACCGAATACACCATCAACACCCTGGGCGTCGGCACCTTCGAGTGCCAGGACCCGGTGGTGGGCGTGGCCATCGACAACACCGAGGTGTTCGTCCTGGACCCGTGGCTGCGGCCGCTGCCGGACGGGGTTCCCGGTGAGCTCTACGTCTCCGGCATCGGCATGGCCCGCGGGTACCTGGGCCAGCCGGCCCAGACCGCGCACCGCTTCGTGGCCTCCCCGTTCGGTGCGCCCGGCGAGCGGATGTACCGTACCGGCGACCTGGTGGTCCGCCGGCCGGACGGGAACCTGATGTACCTCGGCCGCACCGACCAGCAGGTCAAGATCCGTGGCCACCGAGTGGAGTTGGGGGAGGTGGAGGCCGCGTTCGCCGCGCACCCGGCGGTACGGTTCACCGCCGCGGTCGCCCAACCCGACCCGCAGGTCGACGGCGCCCACCGGCTGGCCGCGTACCTCGTACTGGAGGCCGGAGCCGACCTGGCGGCGGTCGCCGCCGAGGCGGGCACCGGACTGCCGGACTACATGCGCCCGACGCACTACGCTCAGGTCGACGCCATCCCGCTCACGGTGAACGGGAAGGCCGACACCAAGGCCCTGCCGGAGCCCAGGCCGCTGGGCGCGCTGACCACGTCGGGCGAGCGCCGCCCGCAGACCGAGACCGAGATCCTGGTCTGCGAGCTCTTCGCCGAGGCCCTGGACCTGGACGACGACGAGGTGAGCGCCGTGAGCGACTTCGTGTCCCTCGGTGGACACTCCATGCTGGCCGTACGCCTGGTCGGACTCCTGCGCCGTGAATTCGGCCCCACGATCACCATCCGCGACCTGCTCACCCTGCGAACCCCCGAAGCGATTGCCCGGCACCTTGATGACAACTCCTGACGTCCAGAGATCCCGCCGCGCGGGATCCGACATCCTCCGGACCGCCATACGGCGCAATGTCGGCGCCATGGTCTGGGGCACCGTCCTCATGGGCCTGTACCAGGCGGGCGAGACGGCCTTCCCGATCGCGCTCGGCATGATCGTCGATCACACGATGCGCGAACGGAGTCCCGGGGCGCTCGTCCTCTCGATCGCCGCGCTGGCCGTGATCATCACGACCGTGTCGCTGTCGTGGCGGTTCGGGATGCGCATCCTGCAGAAGGCCAACACGACCGAGGCCCACCACTGGAGGGTTCGGGTCGCGTCCTGCGGCCTGCAGCCGGTGGCCCGGGACGTGGACCTGAAGTCCGGCGAGGTCCTCACCATCGCCACCGAGGACGCCGACCAGACCGCCGACATCGTCGAGGTCGTGCCGATGCTGATCAGCTCCTCGGTCGCGGTGCTCGTCGCCGCGGTCGCGCTGAGCCTGGCGGACCTGCGCCTCGGCCTGCTGGTCATGGTCGGGACGGTGGCGATCCTCTCGACGCTCAGCGTGATGTCGAAGCGGATCGGCAGCAGCACCCAGGAGCAGCAGGCCCGGGTGGCGCGGGCGGGTGCGAAGGTCGCCGACCTGATCACCGGCCTGCGCCCGCTGCACGGCTTCGGCGGCAACCACGCGGCCTTCCGCTCCTACCGGAAGGTCAGCACGGAGGCCAAGGAGCAGGCGATCACGGTCGCCAAGGTGAACGGCGCCTACACGGGCACCGCGCTGGCCCTGAACTCGACCCTCGCCGCCGCGGTGACCCTGACCGCCGGCTGGCTGGCCTTCGACGGGCAGATCAGCATCGGTGAGCTCGTCATGGCCGTGGGCCTGGCGCAGTTCATCATGGAACCGCTCCGGCTGTTCTCGGACATGCCCAAGTACGTGATGATGGCGCGCGCTTCGGCGGAGCGGATGGCCCTGGTGCTGTCAGCCCCGCCGGTGGCGGCCCCGGGGACGGCCCGCCCGGCGCCCGGCGGGGACCTGGAGATCGACTGTGTCCGGTACGAGTCCCTCCAGGGCCTGAAGTTCCACGTCCCGGCCGGCCAGTTCACGGCGATCGCGGTCTACCAGCCGCGCGCGGCGGCCGAGCTCGCCTCGATCCTGGCCGTGAACGTGCCGCCGGGCGCCTACGGCGGAACGGTGCGGCTCGGCGGGCAGGACCTCGCGGACCTGTCGGTCGAGGCGGTCCGCGAACTCATGCTGGTGAACCCGTACGACGGGGAGATCTTCGCGGGAACGCTCCGTACGAACATCGACCCGTCGGGCACCAGCCGGACGGTGCCCGAGGCCGTCGAGGCGTCCATGCTGACCGATGTCGTCGCCCTGCACCGGCAAGGACTCGACTACGAGGTCCGCGACCGCGGTGCGAACCTCTCCGGCGGGCAGCGCCAGCGGCTCTCGCTGGCCCGGGCGCTGGCCGCGGACTCCGACGTGCTCGTGCTGCGCGACCCGACCACGGCCGTGGACGCGGTCACCGAGCAGCTCGTCGCCCGCAGGATCGCGGAGCTGCGCCGGGGCCGTACCACCGTGGTCATCACCAGCAGCCCGGCCCTGCTCGACGCGGCCGACCGGGTCCTCGTCCTGGACGAGGGGGTCGTCACGGCCGAGGGCACGCACCGTCACTTGCTGGCCACCGACCCGGCGTACTGCGCGGCGGTCACGCGCTGACCTGGGGCGCCGGTGCGCAGAGGGGGCCCGGGTGCACGGCGAATCGCCGCGCACCCGGGCCCCCTTGTCGTCAGGCCGTCAGGCCGTCGGCCGGTCAGGCGCACAGCCCGTCAGGCCAGCGCCCAGGCGACATCCCGGAGCAGGGCCTGCCGCCAGCCCGCCCGGTCGTGGCCCGACGCCGACCTGGAGACCCGTACGGTCGCACCGGCCTGTTCCGTCAGGGCCTCGACCAGTTCGCAGTGGGGGAGCATGCGGGTCTCGTGCTCGCCCAGGTCGAACGCGATCCGCAGCCCGGGCGGGGCGGGGCGCTCGCGCAGGCGCGCGGCGATGGCGCCGCCGCGCGGGCCGCCCAGGGGGTCGGGCAGGTCGGAGGCCTCCGGCGTCCACCAGAACGACCCCGACTGGCAGGCGACCCGGGACACCAGCTCGGGGAACTCCGTCGCCGCGTAGAGCGCGCTCAGACCGCCCAGGCTCTGCCCGGCGACCACCAGCCGGCCGAGGTCCGCGGGCACCCCGCTGTCGGCGACCAGCGGCAGCAGTTCGTCCCGTACGGCCTCCCACAGCTCGGGCCGGCAACCGAACTCCGCCTGCCGGTCCTTGGTGGGCAGGAACACCAGCGTGGCCGGGGGCATGTCGCCGGCCTCGAAGGCCGCGTCGAAGGCGGTCATGGCCGGGTGCAGGTACAGCCAGTCGTCCCCGTCGAGCAGCAGGACCACCGGTCCGCCGCCGCCCACCGGGTGGACCCGTACGGTGCGCCGCCCGCCGAGCCGTTCGCTCGCCCAGCGGATCCGGGTGCGCGGCAGGGGCAGGACGTCGTCGGCGCCCACGGCGGGCCAGTACGGCTGGGGCGGTGCGTCGGGGGTGGCGACGATGGACCGGTCGCCGCCGGCCCGCAGCGGGTTGAGCGGATCGGGGTACGACGCACCGTCATCCGCGAGGAACCGGTAGGTCACTCGGAGCCGTGCGGGCATGCGCACCTCGGCGTACCAGCAGTCCGTGTCGCGCCACCGGAGCAGCACGACCGGGTCCGACCAGCTCTCGAAGTCGATGACCGTCGGGGTGCCGCGCCAGAGGAACAGGGTGACCCAACCACCGTCTCCGCAAGGCGCGGACACGGGAGTCGCGGTCGCCCAGAACTCATCGGTGCCGGGCGCGGCGGGCAGGCCGAACGCGGCGAAGGGGCTCTCCGAGCCGTCCTCGGCCAGGATCCGTTCGAGTGCAGGCATCGGTGCCTCCTTGTGAGGGGGAAGGGGAAACGTTAAGCTCTATAATTAGGGGAGCCTAACCTAAGTGGATGGCTCTCTTCATTCCCGATCGACCTTCCCCACGGGCACGGCGCCCGCTGTCGGACTGCGCGCGCCGCACACCGACGCCATCCGCCGGTCCCATCGGGCTCCTGGAGGAACCCCAGTATGAGCACCAACCCGTTCGACGACGCTGACGGCCGTTTCCTGGTCCTGGTGAACGACGAGGGTCAGCACTCCCTCTGGCCCTCCTTCGCCGAGGCTCCCGGCGGATGGACGGTCGCGCTCGCCGAGACCACCCGTGACGCGTGCCTGGAGTTCATCGAGTCGAGCTGGACCGACCTGCGCCCCCGCTCCCTCGCGGCGGCCGTCGAAGCCTGACCGGGACCGCCCGGATGGGGTGAACACCCTTGCGGGGAACCGGTGTACGGCCCCGGACGTGCCGCGCTCGCGGCGCGTCCGGGGCCGCTCTGTGCCGGGTGACCCCATCTCGGCCGCGCGAGCACGGCCGGGCTGAATTAGGTTAGGCTAAGCTAACTGCGCAGGGGTTGCGTGGCGCCGCGTGCGGCATCAAGGGGAAGGGGATCGTCATGAGCCTGCCGGCCATCGGCTCCTACCCCATGCCCGATCGCGCCGCCCTGCCCCGCTCCTGCGCGTCCTGGGTCATCGACCCCGGCCGCGCCGCCCTGCTGGTCCACGACATGCAGAACCACTTCGTGGGGGAGCTCCCGACGGACAGGTCCCCGGTCGTGGAACTCGTGGAGAACATCGCGGCACTTCGGGCCCTCGCCACGGCCCTGGGGATTCCGATCGTCTTCACCGCCGAGCCGGCCGCCCAGTCGCCGAGCCGGCGCGGCCTCGCCGCGGACGTCTGGGGGCCGGGCATCGGTGACGGGACCGACGCCGCCGCGATCATCCCGCCGCTCACCCCGCGGCCGGGCGAGCGCGTGCTGGCCAACGAGCGCCAAAACGCCTTCCTCCGCAGCCACTTGGGGACGACGCTGCGCTCGGAGGGCCGTGACCAGCTGATCGTCTGCGGGGTCCACGCCCACCTCGGCGTCCTCCTGACGGCCGCGGACGCCTTCATGAACGACATCCAGCCCTTCGTGGTGGCCGACGCCATCGCCGATTTCTCAGCCGAGGAGCACGCGATGGCTCTGCGCTGGGCCGCCCGCAGCGCGGTGGTGTGCACGACCGAGACCCTGCTCCGCGAGCTGCTGCTCGGCGGAGGGTCCCGGACCGTGCGCACGGATGCCTGAGCGCACCCCGCCGGCGGCCGCACCGCGGCGTCGCCCTGCGCCCCAGGCGCCCACACGAACCGAGAGAGAGCGGAAGAACATGACCGTACGGGTCGCGGTGGCCGGTGTCAGCGGCTACGCGGGCGGGGAGCTGCTCCGCCTGCTGAGCTCGCACCCCGCCGTGGAGATAGGGGCGTTGACCGCGCACAGCAGCGCGGGGCGTCCCCTGGGCTCCGTACAGCCACAGCTTCCGGACTTCGCCGACCGGATCCTCCTGGACACCTCCGCCGCCTCCCTGCGCGGCCACGACGTGGTGTTCCTCGCCCTGCCCCACGGCCAATCCGCCGCATTGGCCGCGGAGTTGGAGCCCGCCACGCTGGTGGTGGACTGCGGCGCCGATTTCCGGCTGCGGGACGCGGCCGCCTGGGAGCGGTTCTACGGCAGCGCCCACGCGGGCACCTGGCCCTACGGGCTGCCGGAACTGCCGGGAGCCCACGCGGAATTGAAGGGAGCAACCCGGATCGCCGTACCCGGCTGCTACCCCACGGCGGTCACCCTGGCCCTCTTCCCCGCCTACGCGGCGCACCTGGTCGAGCCCGAGGCCGTCATCGTCGCCGCCAGCGGAACCTCCGGCGCCGGACGCGCGCTCAGGACACACCTCCTCGGCAGCGAAGTGATGGGCTCCATGAGCCCGTACGGAGTCGGCGGCGGCCACCGGCACACCCCGGAGATCGCCCAGAACCTGTCCCGCGCGGCCGGCGAGCACGTGACGGTCTCCTTCACACCCACCCTGGCACCCATGCCCCGGGGCATCCTCGCCACCTGCTCGGCCCGGCTGCGCCCGGCCGCGGGCACCTCCGCGGTCCCCGCGGAGGACGAGGTGCGCGCCGTGTTCGAAGCGGCGTACGCCGACCAGCCGTTCGTACGCCTGCTGCCGCCCGGCGCGTGGCCCACCACCGCCGCGGTCCTCGGCTCGAACACCGCCCAGGTGCAGATCGCCGTGGACCCGGACGCCCGCAGGCTGATCTGCGTGAGCGCCATCGACAACCTGACGAAGGGCACCGCCGGTGGCGCGGTGCAGAGCATGAACATAGCCCTCGGCCTGCCGGAACGGCTGGGCCTGCCCATGAATGGAGTGGCTCCGTGAGTGTGACCGCAGCCCGGGGATTCCTTGCGGGCGCCGTGCGTGCCGGCATCAAGGAGTCCGGTGACCCGGACCTGGCCCTGGTGGTGAACCGGGGGCCGTCGCGCGCCGCCGCCGGTGTCTTCACCTCGAACCGCGTGCAGGCCGCGCCCGTCCGCTGGTCCCGCCGCGCACTCGCCGACGGGCGGATCTCCGCCGTCGTCCTCAACTCCGGTGGCGCCAACGCCTGTACGGGTCCCGGCGGCGCCCAGGACGCGCAGACGACGGCAGAGCGCACCGCGGCGGCCGTGCAGGCCACCGCCGACGAGGTCGCCGTCTGCTCCACCGGCCTGATCGGTGTCCGGCTGCCGATGGACCGGGTGACGGCCGGCATCGACGCCGCCGCCGGCCGGCTGTCACCCGAGGGCGGTGCGGAGGCGGCCGTCGCGATCAAGACGACGGACTCCGTCCACAAGACGGCCGTCGCCGCAGGCCCCGGCTGGACGGTGGGAGGCATGGCGAAGGGCGCCGGGATGCTCGCCCCGGGACTCGCCACCATGCTGGTCGTCCTGACCACGGACGCCGACGCGAGCGCCGGCGTCCTCGACGCGGCACTGCGCGAAGCGGTGCGCACCACCTTCGACCGGGTGGACTCGGACGGCTGCATGTCCACCAACGACACCGTGCTGCTGCTCGCCTCGGGCAGCTCGGGCATCACGCCCGCACCCGCGGAGCTCACCGCCGCCGTGCACGCCGTGTGCCGGGACCTGGCGCTCCAGCTGGTGGCGGACGCGGAGGGCGCGTCCAAGGAGATCGAGGTGGCCGTCGTCGGCGCGGCCTCGGAGGCGGACGCCGTGGAGGTGGGCCGCTCGGTGGCCCGCAACAACCTCCTCAAGTGCGCCCTGCACGGCGAGGACCCGAACTGGGGCCGGGTGCTGTCCGCGATCGGCACCACCTCGGCCGTCTTCGACGCGGACCGGCTGGACGTGGCGATCAACGGCGTCTGGGTGTGCCGGGACGGAGCCGAAGGAGAGCCGCGCGACAAGGTCGACCTGTCCGGCCGCCGGATCACCCTCACCGTGGACCTGCGCTCCGGTGACTCCTCGGCCGTCATCTGGACCAACGACCTGACGGCCGAGTACGTGCACGAGAACAGCGCCTACAGCTCGTGAACGGGGTCGGGATGACGGCGGAGACGACGCAGGCGCAGGCACGGACACAGGCGCGGACGCGGGTCGGGCCGCAGGCGGCGGCCGCCGTGCCGGCACCCCGGGACCTGCCGTGGCTGGAGCAGCTCCAAGGCCGGACGGTCGTCGTCAAGTTCGGCGGCAACGCCATGGTGGATCCGTCCACGCACCGGACGTTCGCCCAGGACGTCGTGGAGCTCTGGCACGCGGGCCTGCGGCCCGTCGTCGTCCACGGCGGCGGTCCCCAGATCAGCGCACTGCTCGACCGGCTCGGCCTGGAGGTGCGCTTCGAGGCAGGCCTCCGGGTGACCACGCCGGAGACGATGGACGTGGTCCGCATGGTGCTCACCGGCAAGGTCCAGCGCGAACTGGTCGGAGCCATCAACGCCCACGGCCCGTTCGCCGTGGGCCTGTCGGGCGAGGACGCCCACACGATGACCGCCGTACGCCGCCCGGCCTGGGTCGACGGCCTGCCGGTGGACATCGGCCTGGTCGGCGACATCGTGGACGTGGACGCCGCGACGATCGCCGGGCTGCTGGAGCAGGGCCGCATCCCCGTGATCTCACCCGTCGCGCGCGGCGAGGACGGCGAGGTCTACAACGTCAACGCCGACCTCGCGGCCTCGGCCCTGGCCGTGGCCCTCGGGGCCGACCGGCTGGTGGTGATGACCGACGTGGAGGGGCTGTACGCGGACTGGCCGCACAGCACCGAGGTGATCGACCGCCTGACGGCCGGCGAGCTGGACGCCCTGCTGCCGGAGCTCGCGAGCGGCATGCTCCCCAAGATGGAGGGCTGCCTGCGCGCCGTACGGGCAGGCGTCGCCAAGGCGCAGGTCATCGACGGCCGGGTGCCCCACGCGCTGCTGCGCGGAGTGTTCACCGAGGACGGACCCGGCACCACGGTGGTGCCGGACGAGGAGCCCGGGCCCGAGCGGTCCGGAGGCAGGGGAGACGGCGCGTGACCGCCGACAGCACGACACCGCTCGCCGACCGCTGGCGCGCCGTGATGATGGACACCTACGGCACCCCCGCGCTGGCCCTGGTCAGGGGCGAGGGCAGCACCGTCTGGGACGAAGACGGCCGCGCCTACACGGACTTCACCGGCGGGATCGCCGTCAACGCCCTCGGGCACGCCCACCCGGCCCTGGTCTCGGCCGTCCAGGACCAGGTCGCCCGCCTCGGCCACGTCTCGAACCTGTTCGTCTCGGAGCCGGCCGTCGCGCTGGCGGAACGGCTGCTGGCCCTGCTGGACAGGCCGGGCAGGGTGTTCTTCGCCAACTCGGGCGCGGAGGCGGTCGAGGCCGCCTTCAAGATCGCCCGCCGGACCGGGCGCCCGCACCTGGTCGCGACGGAGGGCGGGTTCCACGGCCGCACCATGGGCGCGCTGGCCCTCACCGGGCAGCCGCCCAAGCGCGCCCCCTTCCTGCCCCTGCCCGGGGAGGTCACGCACGTTCCCTACGGGGACGCGCAGGCGCTCCGCGCGGCCGTCACGGAGCACACGGCCGCGGTCGTACTCGAACCCCTGCAGGGCGAGGCCGGAGTCCTCCCGGCGCCCGGGGGGTACCTGCGCGCGGCCCGCGAGATCACCCGCGCCACGGGCACCCTGCTCGTCCTGGACGAGGTGCAGACCGGGATCGGCCGGACCGGCCACTGGTTCGCGCACCAGGCGGAGCCGGGAGCGGAGCCGGACGTGATCACCCTGGCCAAGGGGCTGGGCGGCGGCCTGCCGATCGGCGCCACGGTCGCCTTCGGGGCCGCCGCCGAGCTGCTGACCCCCGGTCAGCACGGCTCCACCTTCGGCGGCAACCCGGTGGCGTGCGCGGCCGGGCTCGCCGTCCTGGAGACCATCGAGAAGGAAGGGCTGCTCGCCCACGCCGGGCGGATGGGGGAGCGGCTGAGGCTCGGCATCGGGGCACTGCGGCACCCCCTGGTCCGAGAAGTGCGGGGCGCCGGCCTGCTCCTGGGCATCGTCCTCGCCGAGCCGGTCGCCGCGCGGGTCCAGCGGGCCGCACAGGACGCCGGGTTCCTCGTGAACGCGGCGGGCGCCGGCGTCGTACGGCTGGCTCCCGCCCTGACGCTGCCGCAGGAGCGGGCCGACGCCCTGGTGGCGGCGCTGCCCGGGATCCTCGACGCCTCGTAGGGCGGACCGGCGGTTCCCCGTAGGTTCTGCGCAGCTTCTTCGTACGCCGGCCGAGGCTTCTTCGTACGCCGGTCGCGGCGCGGGGCGGGTCCCTCAGGGGCCCGCCCCTTCGCCTTCGCGCGGTACCGCCGTCCGGGGTCGGCTAAAGGGCGCGGGACAGGACGCGCGCGCCCCGGCCGGGGTCCAGGGACTGCGCCCACTCGGCCGGCGCCAGGCTCGGGCAGGCCGGGAGGAACCCGTTGAGGAGGAAGAGGCGGCCGCTGCCGGTCGTCGCCGTGAACAGCGTGGGCAGGGAGCGGTTGCGGGCCCGGGCGAACGCCGCGTGCAGCAGGCGGGCGCCCATGCCCGTTCCCTGCCGGTGGGCCGCGACGCAGAAGTTGTACAGCACTCCGGCGGCGGGGTGTTCGCGCAGACCGAGGCAGCCTTCGAGGGTTCCGTCGGGCGCCTGCGCGACGACGAAGTCGGACGTCCGGGAGAGGTAGAGGGAGAGCGGGCGTTCGCGGAGCGCCCCCGCGAGGACGAACGGCCGGGAGAGGGCGGCGAGAGCCGGGCCGTCGCCCCGGCGCGCCGGGCGCACCGAGAACTCGGGGACCTCGTGCCACCGTGGGGCGGGGGCGCGCGGCGACAGGGTGGCGTGCGCGGCGGCAGGGGGCAGCGTGGCCGTGGTCAAGGTGTTCCTTCCTCGGTTCCGCCGTGTGCGTGCGTGTGCGGATGCGGGGGCGGGGCCTCCCGGCGGAACGGTCAAGGTTAGGTTAGCCTTACCTAGCCGGGCGGGCCAAGTCGGCCCGTACGGACGGCGCGTGCCGCCACGTAGCCGGGGGAGGCGGGCACATCGGTGAGGGTCCATCCCGACGGAGCCGAGGGGACGGCGCCGGTGCCCACGTAGGTCAGGGCCGGGTTCCCGCCGAGGCCGATCCCTACTCCTTTGAGATAGGCCTCCTTCCGGGACCAGCAGCGGGCCACCGCGGCGGGGCGCTCGTCGGGCGGCAGCGCCGACAACTCGGCCCGCTCGGCCACGTGGAGGACCTCCGTCAGCTCGGAGGCCACCTGGGCGGCGAGCGCGGGGGCCGGCCACTGCTCGATGTCGACTCCGACCGGACGGTCCGCGAAGCCCACCAGGACGGCGTCTCCCGCGTGGGACAGCGAGAAGTGCAGCGGGGTGCCGGGCACGGCCGGCCGGCCGTGCGGTGCGCCGCAGCCGGGACACGGCTCGCGGACGAAGCGCACCTGCGCCGGGTCCTGGCCGAGGCGCTCGCCCAGCAACTGCCGCAGCACGACGTGGGCGACCCGGTACTGGTCACGGTCGGCGGCGCGCCGGGTCCGCTGGAGCCGGTCCCGCTCGGCATCGTCGAGCAGCCCCTCCAACTCCCGCGCCCGGTCCGCGTACAGGCTCACGCGCACGGCCCAGAGCCCCGGTCCGGGCGAGGTGAGCCAGGGCTGCGCCGAGGCGTCGGCGGTGGCGTCGGCGTCGGGGGCCGGGTCTCCCGCGGCCGTCATCCGCACGGGCGGCCGGGGTAGGCGTCGCCCTCCGGGGCCCCGGCTTCGCGCATCCGGCACAAGACCTCCCCGAGGAGCGCGTCGTCCACGTCGACGGGCATGTTGAACTCCCGGTCGAAGACGAAGGAGTCACCCGCACCCGCGTGCCAGATCACCCAGCGCGGAGGCATGGCGGGCGACTCCCACAACGGGGAGAGCCGTTCCAGAACACCCATCTGACCACTCACGTCCAACACACCCATCACGCCGGTCGCACCCCTCACGTCCATCACACCCGTCACGTCCATCACATCCGTCGCGCCACTCACGCCATTCACGCCACTCACAGCTTTCCCGAATCCGTCGTCCGGTCCCCGTCGACAAAGGTCTCCACGACCTCGATGGCACTGATCCGGGCGGGATCGACGTACCGCGGGTCGTCACCCAGGACGACCAGGTCGGCGCGCTTGCCCGGGGTGAGGCTGCCGGCACTGTCGTCCCACCGGCAGGCGTACGCACCGGCGACCGTGTAGGCGCGCAGCGCCTCCTCGACGGTGACCGCCTCGTCCGGCCCGACCGGCCGCCCGGAGGCCGAGGCGCGCTCGACCATGAACTGGATCGCCCGGAGCGGAGCACCGTCCGTGACGGGGCGGTCCGAGCTGCCCACGAGCGTCACCCCGTGGTCCAGGAAGCCCCGGCCCCGGTACATCCAGGGAGCCCGCTCCGGGCCCATCACGTCCGCGTAGTCGTCCCCGAAGGAGTGGAGGAAGGTCGGCTGGACGACCGCACTGACACCCAGGCGGGCGAAGCGCGGGAGCTGGTCGGGGCGGATCAGCCCGGCGTGCTCGATCCGGTGCCGCGCGTCCGGCCGGGGCCGCAGCCGCTGCGCCTGCTCCAGCGCGTCGAGCGCGAGGTCGGCGGCGCGGTCCCCGATGGCGTGGACGGCGAGCTGCCAGCCGGCGAGGTGACCGTCCACGATGAGCCGGGTGAGGCGGTCGGGGTCGTCCTGGAGCTGTCCGGTGTGGTCCGTGCCCGCGTACGGAGCCGTGAGCGCGGCGGTACGGGCCATCATCCCGCCGTCGGTGTAGATCTTCAGCGCGCCCAGCGACAGCCAGTCGTCGCCGAACCCGGTGCGCATGCCCAGGTCCAGGGCCCGGGGGATCCCGTCCTCCCGGTGCGCCCCGCGCGGCCGCAACGCATCGCCGGCGGGCATGAGCTGCACCCGCAGGGGCAGCCTCCCCTGGTCCCGCAGCAGTTGGTACGCGCCGAGCTCCACCGGGCTGTGGCCGAGCAGCCCGCCGCCGATGCCGGCCTCGGCGACGGCGGTGACGCCCTCGGAGAGGCAGGTCCGGGCCGCGCGCTCGACGGCATCGGCGATCTCGTCCTGCCCGTACGGCAGCCGGAGCCGCCGCGCGGCGGTCATGGCGCCCTCGGCCAGGAAGCCGTCCTGGTGCGGAACGTCCGCGGGAAGCAGGCGCAGCACCGCACTGTTCACGACGCACCCGTGCCCCGAGTCGTGCATCAGGAACACCTTGCGCCCGGGGCTGACCGTATCCAGCTCGGCGGCCGTCAGATGGCGCCCCAGGGCCCGCTGGTCATAACCCATCACGTCGACCCAGGCGCCGTCCCCGGAGGTCCGGGAGGCCGCCTCGGCCACGACCGCCAGCACGTCCTCGACCCGCTCGCACGGGGCGACGCTCGGGGTGCTCTGCTTCAATCCGGTCCAGGCCAGGTGCACATGGCTGTCGATGAAGCCGGGCAGCAGGGTGGCACCTTGCAGATCGACGACCTCGCGGGCGGGCAGCGAGGCCACGTCCTCATCGAGCCCCACGATCCGCCCGCGCCAGATCCCCAGCTCACGGGCGAAGGGACGGTCCGGGTCCATGGTGATGATGTTCGCGTTGGTCAACCTCGAACACAGCAAGGGCGGTCCATCCGTTGCGGCCGTAACTTAGGTAAGGCTAACTGTATTTTCGGTACAGGGTCAATGCGGGGCCGGCCGGGCCGTGGGCCCGGCGCGCCGGGATCGGCGACGTCAGACCGGCAGGCCCGTCGGTTCCTTGATGCGTTTCATGATGATCTGGGAGTTGACCTCCGTGACGCCCGAGAGGGCCGTGAGCTTTTCGATCCAGAGGCGTTCGTACGCGCGGAGGTCCGCGACCGCGATGCGCAGGAGGCAGCCGGGGCTGCCGAAGAGGCGGTAGGCCTCGATGACGTCCGGGATGTCCTGGAGTGCCGCCTCGAAGGCTTCGACGGCCTCGCGGTCGCGCCGGACCTCCACGGAGACCAGGACCTCGAAGCCGCGGCCCACGGCTTCGGGGGAGATCACCGCGCGGTAGCCCTGGATGATCCCTTCCTCTTCCAGCTGGCGGACCCGGCGCATGCAGGGGGAGGGGGTGAGGCCCACGCGCTGGGCCAGCTCCTGGTTGCTGAGCCGGCCGTCGGCCTGAAGCTCGCGCAAGATTTCTTTGTCGATCGCATCCATGGCGCAATTATCACTCAGGGTTTGTTGCGCGGTAGGGGGAAATCGCAATCGCATTGCGCGTAGATCGGCCTACCATTGCGGTTTGTAGAAAATCTGTGCGGGCCGTTTCGGGCTGTGTGAGGGAAGGGTCGTGGTCATGGGA
Organism: Streptomyces sp. NPDC006450; assembly: GCF_040612195.1. NCBI lineage: Bacteria > Bacillati > Actinomycetota > Actinomycetes > Kitasatosporales > Streptomycetaceae > Streptomyces > Streptomyces sp. NPDC006450. The sequence goes on from NZ_JBEXPT010000004.1 coordinate 91,035, forward strand.
CGCATCGTCGTGATCAGTACGGGCGGGACGATAGCCAGCCGCTGGCAGGGTTCCGGTTTCGCGGCCGATGCCGACGGGGCCGAGGTCATGGCGACCGCGCCGCTGCCGGAAGGGGTGAGCGTCGAGGTCGTCGATCTGTTCAGCGTCAACAGCCCCCGGCTGACCACCGCCCACCAGCTGACCCTGCTGCGGACCGTGCACGAGGTGCTCGCCGACCCGGATGTGGACGGCGTCGTCGTCACGCACGGCACGGACACGCTGGAGGAGTCGGCGTTCCTCGTGGACCTGCACCATCACGATGAGCGCTCTGTGGTGTTCACCGGCTCGCAGCGGCCCATGGGGGCGGCGGACGGGGACGGTCCCGGCAATCTCTACGATGCCCTGCTGACCGCGTCGACCACGCGCGGGCTCGGCGTCCTGATCACGTTCGCCGGGCGGGTGCACGCGGCCCGCGGGACCGTGAAGGCGCAGGCGGTGGCGCTCGACGCCTTCGCCGACCCGTCGAAGGAACTGCTGGGCAAGGTCGGTTTCGGCAAGGTCACCGTGCTGCGGACGCCGGTGCGGCCGGAGCCGCTGCCGTTGCCCGCGATGCCCGAGGCGCCGGAAGGGCCGCCGCGGGTGGACGTCGTCGTACACCACGTGAGCGGTGACGCGGTGCTGCTGAACGCCGCGGTGGCGGCGGGGGCGCGGGGGATCGTGCTGGTCGGGACCGGCGCGGGGAACGCGACGCCGGAGGTGGTGGACGCGGTGAAGGCGGCCGTAGCGGAGGGCGTGCTGGTGGCGTTGACCACGCGGGTCGCGGCCGGGCCGGTGACGGAGATCTACACCCATGGGGGCGCGGTGGATCTGGTCGCGGCCGGGGCCGTGCCCACGGGGACGTTGAGGGCGCCGCAGGCGCGGGTCGCCGTGCTGGCGGCGTTGCTCGCCGAGGGGGAGCCGGAGGAGCGGGTACGGGTGCTGCGGCGCGTGCTGGCCACGGGTGGGCCGGTGCTGGTCGCCGCCTGACCCCGGCGGGAGCGGTGCCGGCGCCTGGGACGGTGCCGGCGCCTGGGCGGGGCCGGGTGTGCGCTGCGCGGGCTTGCTCCCCGCCCCGCCCTTGCTCCGTTTCCTGGGGCTCGGCCCCGGACCCCGCGCCTCAAACGCCGGCGGGGCTGGATTCGGCAATGCGGACGGGGCTGGATTTCCCCGTCCGGTCAGGAGTCGGTGAAGGCGGCCAGGAGGCGGTCCGCTGCCAGGGTGGGGGTCAGGGTGCCCCCGCGAACCTCTGATTCCAGGGCCGGGGCCAGGTCCCGTACCGCCGGGTTGGAGCGGAGGCGTTCGAGGAGTTCGTCGCGGACCATCGACCAGGTCCACTCCACCTGTTGGGCCGCGCGCTTCGACGCGAGGCGGCCGCCTGCTTCCAGGAGCACGCGGTGTTGTTCGAGGCGGTTCCAGACCTCTTCCAGGCCTGTGGATTCCCGGGCGCTGCAGGTCAGGACGGGTGGGGTCCAGGCGGCGTCGGCGGGGTGCATGAGGCGGAGTGCGCTGGAGAGTTCGCGTGCCGCTGCTTTCGCGTCGCGTTCGTGGGGGCCGTCCGCCTTGTTGACGGCGAGGACGTCGGCGAGTTCGAGGACGCCTTTCTTGATGCCTTGGAGGCCGTCGCCGGTGCGGGCGAGGGAGAGGAGGAGGAAGGAGTCGACCATGCCGGCGACTGTGGTTTCGGACTGGCCCACGCCCACCGTTTCGACGAGGACGACGTCGTAGCCCGCGGCCTCCATCACGATGATCGATTCCCTGGTGGCTTTCGCCACCCCGCCCAGTGTTCCCGCGGAGGGGGAGGGGCGGACGAAGGCCGCGGGGTCGACCGACAGGCGTTCCATGCGGGTTTTGTCGCCGAGGATGGAGCCGCCGGTGCGGGTGGAGGAGGGGTCGACGGCGAGGACCGCGACTTTGTGGCCGAGGCCGGTCAGCATCGTGCCGAACGCGTCGATGAAGGTGGACTTGCCCACGCCCGGCACACCGCTGATGCCGATGCGGCGGGCCCGCCCCGAGTGGGGGAGGAGTTCCGTCAACAGGCCCTGCGCCAGCACCCGGTGCGCGGGCAGGGTGGACTCGACGAGGGTGATGGCGCGCGCGATGAACGCGCGCTTCCCGTCGAGTACCCCCTTGGCGTAGGCGTCGAGGTCGATCTTCGGCACCTGCTCGCCCCGCCTACAGCTCGTGGCCCAGGTCCGCGGCGAGCCGCGTCACCAGGTCGTGGGCCGCGTCCGGGATGACCGTGCCGGGCGGGAACACCGCCGTGGCCCCCATCTCGAGGAGGGTGGGTACGTCCGCCGGCGGGATGACCCCACCCACGACGATCATGATGTCCTCGCGGCCTTCCGAGGCGAGGGCTTCGCGCAGTGCCGGGACGAGGGTGAGGTGGCCGGCTGCGAGGGAGGAGACGCCGACGACGTGCACGTCGGCCTCCACGGCCTGGCGGGCCACTTCCTCGGGGGTCTGGAACAGCGGGCCGACGTCCACGTCGAAGCCGAGGTCGGCAAAGGCGGTGGCGATCACCTTCTGGCCGCGGTCGTGTCCGTCCTGGCCCATCTTGCAGACCAGGATGCGAGGACGGCGACCCTCCGCCTCCTCGAACCGGTCGACGAGCGTGCGGGTGCGCTCCAGGGACGGGGACTCGCCTGCTTCGGTTCGGTACACACCCGAGATCGTACGGATCTGGCTCGCGTGCCGCCCGTACACCTTCTCCAGGGCGTCCGAGATCTCGCCCACGGTGGCCTTCGCGCGCGCCGCGTCCACCGCCAGGGCGAGGAGGTTGCCGTCCCCGCGCTCGGCCGCGTTGGTCAGCGCCCGCAGGGTGTCCTGGGTGACCGCCTCGTCGCGCTCCTCGCGCAGTCGCCGGAGCTTGGCGATCTGCTGGGTGCGGACGGAGGAGTTGTCGACCTTGAGGACGTCGATCTGCTCGTCCGTCGCCACCCGGTACTTGTTGACGCCGATGACGGGCTGGCGGCCGGAGTCGATACGGGCCTGCGTGCGGGCCGCTGCTTCCTCGACGCGGAGCTTGGGGATGCCTGCGTCGATGGCCTGGGCCATGCCGCCGGCGGCTTCGACTTCCTGGATGTGCTGCCAGGCCCGGCGTGCCAGGTCGTAGGTGAGCTTTTCGACGTACGCGCTGCCGCCCCAGGGGTCGATGGAGCGGCAGGTGCCGGACTCCTGCTGGAGGAGGAGCTGGGTGTTGCGGGCGATGCGCGCCGAGAAGTCGGTGGGCAGCGCGAGGGCTTCGTCGAGGGCGTTGGTGTGCAGGGACTGGGTGTGGCCCTGGGTCGCGGCCATGGCTTCGATGCAGGTGCGGGTGACGTTGTTGAAGACGTCCTGCGCGGTGAGGGACCAGCCCGAGGTCTGCGAATGGGTGCGCAGCGAGAGGGACTTGGCGTTCTTCGGGTCGAACTGCTTGACCAGGCGCGCCCACAGGAGGCGGGCCGCACGCAGCTTGGCGACTTCCATGAAGAAGTTCATGCCGATGGCCCAGAAGAAGGACAGGCGTGGTGCGAAGGCGTCGACGTCCAGGCCGACGGCCTGCCCGGCGCGCAGGTACTCCACGCCGTCCGCGAGGGTGTACGCCAGCTCCAGGTCGGCCGTGGCTCCGGCTTCCTGGATGTGGTAGCCGGAGATGGAGATGGAGTTGTAGCGGGGCATGTTCTGCGAGGTGAAGGCGAAGATGTCGGAGATGATCCGCATCGAGGGCTTCGGCGGGTAGATGTAGGTGTTGCGGACCATGAACTCTTTGAGGATGTCGTTCTGGATGGTCCCGGCGAGCTTGTCGGGCGAGACGCCCTGTTCTTCGGCTGCCACGATGTAGAGGGCGAGGACGGGCAGCACGGCGCCGTTCATCGTCATCGACACGGTCATCTTGTCGAGCGGGATGCCGTCGAAGAGCTGGCGCATGTCATAGATCGAGTCGATGGCCACACCGGCCATGCCGACGTCGCCCGTGACGCGCGGGTGGTCGCTGTCGTAGCCGCGGTGGGTGGGCAGGTCGAAGGCGATCGACAGGCCCTTCTGCCCGGAGGCCAGGTTGCGGCGGTAGAAGGCGTTGGACTCCTCGGCCGTGGAGAAACCCGCGTACTGCCGGATCGTCCAGGGCTGGTTGACGTACATCGTGGGGTACGGGCCGCGCAGGTAGGGGGCCACACCCGGGTACGTCTGCAGGAAGTCCAGGCCCTCCAGGTCACGGCCCGTGTACAGGGGCTGCACGCCGATCCCCTCGGGGGTCTCCCACAGCAGATCGGCGGCTCCCGAGCCGGTGGACTCCTTCAGCGCGGTACGCCACTGGTCCTCGGAACCGGCAGCGGGGGCCGCGCCGTTGAGGGCGAGTTCGGAGAAATCGGGGATGCTCACAGCGCGACTCCCATCCGGTCGAGTACGGAGGACAGCACGGCGATCGCGTCGCAGCCGGCGAAGACGTACTCGTCCACAGCCTCCGCGGCGGTACCGGGCTTGCCCGCGAGGAACACGGTCGTCGCGCCCGCCGAGCGCAGGGCCGCAGCCACCGCCCCGGCCTGCTCCTCATAGAGCGCGTCGCTGGAGCACAGCACGGCCATGCCGTCGGCGCCGCTGGCCGCGTAGGCCGCCGCAGCGCTCTCCGGGGTCACCGATACGGGGTCGTGGACGGGTGTGATTCCGCCCGCCTGGAACAGGTTGGAGGCGAAGGTGGCGCGTGCGGTGTGCGCGGCCGCCGGGCCCAGGGCCGCCAGGAAGACGGTCGGCCGGGCCCCCGTCGCCGCCAGGTGTGCGTCGCTGCGCGCACGCAGAGTCTCGTAGGCCTCATCGCGCCGCACGCGGGGCAGTCCGCCGGCGAGCGGGGCCGGGGCCGCTTCGCGTACGACGGGCTTCTCGGAGAGGTGCGGGAACTCGCTGACTCCGGTGATGGGTTCGCGTCGGGTGGCCAGCTTCTTGGAGCGTGCGGCCCAGGTCGCGGCGAGGCGTTCGGCCACCAGGCCGGAACGCAGGGCGGCGGCCTGGCCGCCGGCCTTCTCCACGGTCTGGAAGAACTCCCAGGCGGCGTGGGCGAGTTCGTCGGTGAGTTGCTCGACGTAGTACGAGCCGCCCGCCGGGTCGATCACGCGGGCCAGGTGGGACTCCTCCAGCAGGATCGTGGAGGTGTTGCGGGAGATGCGCCGCGCGAACGCATCCGGCAGACCGAGCTCCTGGTCGAAGGGGAGCACGGTGACGGCGTCGGCGCCGCCGACACCGGCCGCCATGCAGGCGACGGTGGTGCGCAGCATGTTCACCCACGGGTCACGGCGGGTCATCATCACCGGCGAGGTCACCGCGTGCTGGCGCTGGGCGCCGGCCGCCGGTGCCCCGCAGGCCTCGGCGATGCGGGCCCACAGGCGGCGGGCGGCACGCAGCTTGGCGATGGTGAGGAACTGATCGGCGGTGGCGGCGTAGCGGAACTCCAGCTCACCGAAGGCCGCTTCGGTGCTCAGGCCCGCGTCGGTGAGGGCGCGCAGGTAGGCGACCCCGGTGGACAGGGACAGCCCCAGCTCCTCGGCGGCGCTGCCACCCGCCTCGTGATACGGAAGCGCGTCGACGGTCAGAGCGCGTACGTGGGGCCAGGCGGCCGTTTCCGCGGCGAGCGCGGCGGCTTCCGCCAGGTCCAGGGCCTCGCCCGTCCGGGCCTCGTGGCCCAGCGGGTCGGCACCCAAGGAGGCGTGGGCGGCCTCGGGGGCCACCGCGCGCTCGGCGTACAGCGCGAGCAGGGCTCGGGCGGCCTCGGCGTATCGGGCTCCGGGGTCCAGGGAGACGGGTGCGAGGTCGAGGTAGACGCCCTCCAGCGCCCGGCCCAGGCCCTCGACGGGGAGGCCGGCGTCACCGACGGCCAGCCACAGCGAAGTGGTGCCGTTCTCCAGGTCGGCCAGGGCCGCCTCGTTCACCCGTACGGGATCGGTGCCCGCGATCCGCTGGCGCACGTCCCAGCCCGAGGCGGCGCTGCCCTCGGGGCGTCCGCCCCGTACGAAGGGCGCGAACCCGGGGAAACCGGTGTCCGGCGCGGTTTCGGGCGCGGTGTACAGCGGGCGGGTGGTGAGCCCGTCTTCAAGCTTTGTGGACAACGCGTCTTCCGCTGCCTCGCCGGAAACTTCCTTACCCGACTTGCGCAGCACGCCCTCTACCAGGCGCTGCCACTGCTCATGCGTCGCGTCAGGGAATTCGGCGGCCAAGGAGAGCCCGTCATCAGGCAGGACCGTCATGGCTCGAATGTTAGGGGGGTACCTGTGAACGACCTATAACCACCGGATGTGATCTCCCCCTCTCATGTGAGTCGGGAGGGGTCACGAAAGAGCGGGGCGAGGAGGACGGTCGCGGAGGCAACCGGGAGTACGGCGGGACCCGCCTGCGGGGCGACGATCCGCCGCCCGTAGCGGTCCGGGTCGCCGGCCGCGTCGCGGATCTCGTCGAGGTAGCCGTCGTGGAGGACGCTGGACAGCTCGGCGACCACCATGACGGCCGGGTTGAACACGTCGAGGAGCAGGGCCGCGGCCCGGCCGACGGTACGGGCGCGCTCGCGCAGCAGCCGGTCGGCGCGGGGGTCGCCGGTGGCGGCGGCGTCGACCAGGAGGTTGACCGCGTTGTGGGCGGGTTCCGGGACGATGCCCCGGCGCACGGCCTCCGCGCCGAGGACTCCGTCGGAGGCGCTCGCCTGGAGACAGCCCGTACGGCCGCACGCGCACGGGGTCCGCGAACCGGGCACCGGGAGGTGCGCGACGTCGCCGGCGGCGGCGCCGGGGCCCTGGTGCACGGTGCCCTCGATGCCGAAGGCGGCGTCGACGACGTTTCCGATGAAGAGGTGGAGAAGGCTGGAGCGGGCCTCCGGGCGGCCGAAGAGGATCTCGGCGTGGGCGACGGCGCGGGCGTGGTTGTCCACGGAGACGGGCAGACCGAGGCGGTCGGAGAGCTCCGCGGCGAGGGGGAGCTCGCGCCAGCCGAGGGCGTCGTGGCGCACGACGGTGCCGTCGGCGGGGCGGACCCAGCCGCCGAGGGCGGCGCCGAGGCCGAGCAGGGGGCGGCCGGCTGGACGGGAGCCCCGGAGGAACCGGCCGAGCTCGGCGGCGATGGCGGCGGGCAGGCGGCCGGGGGAGCAGCCCGCGTGCGGGAAGGCCCGGCGGGCCAGGACACGGCCGCGGAGGTCTACGAGGCTGAAGGTGGAGGAGGGCACGCCGATGTGCAGGCCGGCGGCGAGGGGCCCGCCGAGGGCGCCGGTGTGCAGGTCGAGGGGGATGCGGGGGCGGCCGGGCGCGGCGGTGGGTCCCGGGCCGGGGCCGGTCGCCGAGGGCGGCGGCTGCGGTCCCGGGCGCTCGTGCAGCAGGCCGGCGCGGAGGAGGGCGGTGGTCTGGCGGGACACGGCGGCCGGGCTGAGACCGCAGAGCTTCGGGATGTCGCTCCGTGCGAGGGGGCCGTGGGTCAGGACGGCGCGGAGCACGGCGGCGGCGTTGGCGGCGGCCCGGCTGTCACCGGGGGTGGGGGGCACGGGCGGGCTCCTCGGGGGGTGGGGTGTGGTCCCGATCATGCCGTGTCGCTGCGCCCGGCGGGGCGGGGTGGGGTTGCGCCGTGCGGCGGGGCTCCTCGGTGGCCGGCCCCGAGCCCCTGCGCCTCAAACGCCGGCGTGGCTGAGTGGGCCGGGGGGTGTGCGGTGGGGTGCGGCGCCGTTGCCGGGGCTCCGCCCCGGGCCCCGCGCCTCAAACGCCGACGGGGCTGATTTTGGCTGCGGGTGGTGTGGCCTCGTTGTCGGGGCTCTGTGTCGGGCCGGGCTGTTTTTGGCTCCGGGTGGCGTGCGGCGTCGCCGGCTCTCGGCCCTGCCTCAAGCGGCGGCCCGGCGGGTGGTGGCCGGGCTGCGTGGCGGGTGCGTTGCGGGGGCGTGAAATCAGGCCATGGTTTTCGGCCGTTCCGGGAGTGGCGGGAAACGGCGAAAGTGCAGGTCGCGGGGGGTGTGGATCGGAAGATGGGGGTGAGAGTGGGGGGTGCTCGGCGGGGTTGACCGGGCGTGGGGGGCGCTGGCAGTCTCCGGGACATGTCCGCGACCGAGTTCCTCGCCCCGCGGCTCCACACCCCCGGCTTCTGTACCGCGCCGGGCGAGTGTCAGGGCCGTCGTTGTACGGCCCCGCGCTGTTCCTGAGCGTTTGAGCCCCTGAGCCGTCGAGCACTTGGGCCCTGCGCCTCTGAGCCCTGAACGACTCTGGCCCTGAGTCCCCGACTCCCTGAGTCCCCGAGTACCTGAGGCTCTGAGTCACGGGTGACTGGGCGTTCGGGCCCCGTCGTCCGGGGTGTGGAGAGGGGCTCGCGCCGTCCCCCCCGGGATGGTGCCGGGAGTCCGGGGTTCAGGTCGATCGGCTCCGAGCGCCGCCCGCTCACCCGTCGCAGGTCGGCCGCTCCCGTCGAACCTCGTCGTCCGCCGGTCCCATCCGCCGAACCTCACCGTCCGGCGTCCTCTGTCCGTCGAACCTCGTCGCCCGCCCGCCCGCCCGCCGGACGTCGCGGAACGCCGATCCGGCCGCCCGCCTGCCCTTGCCTCCTGTCCAGCAGTCCGTCCGTCCGTCCCCGTAGTCCGTCCTGTTCGGCCGGATCTTCTCCGCCCCCCGCTTCCCCTAATTTCTTCCGCTGCGGAAATAAACAAGGAGCCCTTCATGTCCACTGCCACCCGCACCGACCTCAACGTCACCAAGATCGGCGGCCGCATAGGCGCCGAGATCGGTGGGGTCCGGCTCGGCGGCGAGCTCGACGCCGATGCCGTCGCCGGGATCCGGGCCGCGCTGCTCGCCCACAAGGTCGTCTTCTTCCGGGGCCAGGACCACCTCGACGAGGACGGGCACGAGGCCTTCGCCGAGCTGCTCGGCGCGCCGGTCGCGCACCCCACCGTGCCCTCCGCCGACGGGCGTTACGCACTCGGCATCGACTCCCACCACGGAGCCCGCGCCAACCAGTGGCACACGGACGTCACCTTCGTGCCCGCCTACCCCGCCTTCTCCATCCTGCGTGCCGTCACCATCCCGCCGTACGGGGGCGACACCCTGTGGGCCAACACGGCCACCGCCTACGCCGGTCTGCCCGAGCCGCTGCGCGTCCTCGCCGACAGCCTGCGCGCCGTGCACTCCAACGAGTACGACTACGCGGCCCTGAAGCCCGATGCCCTTCCCGAGGCGCTCGCCCAGTACCGCGAGGTGTTCACCTCGACCAAGTTCCTCACCGAGCACCCGGTGGTCCGGGTCCACCCCGAGACCGGCGAACGCACTCTGCTCCTCGGCAACTTCGTCCAGCGGATCAACGGGCTCACCGGCCGTGACTCGCGCCTCCTCCAGGACCTCTTCCAGGCCCACATCGAGCTCCCCGAGAACACCGTCCGCTGGCAGTGGCAGGCCGGTGACGTCGCGATCTGGGACAACCGCGCCACCCAGCACTACGGCGTCGACGACTCCGACGACCACGAGCGCACCCTGCGCCGGGTGACGGTCGACGGCGACGTCCCGGTCGGGCCCGACGGGGTCCCGTCGCGGCTGATCAGCCCGGAGACCGTGCCGGACCCGGCCTTCGGCATCGCCTCCGGAGCCTCCACCTCCGAGCCCTCCGAGCGCTCCGAGCCCTCCCAGGCATCCGAAGCCTGAGCCGGCAGGCGAAGGCCGGCCCCGCCAGACACCGAACGACCCGTCCCACCCCGCCCCGCCCCGCCCCGCCAGCCAAGGAGCGCTCCGTGCCCAAGCTGCTCGCCCTCACCGGCAGTCCATCCGTCCACTCCCGTACCGACGTGGTCGCCGATCACGTGCTGCGCCGCCTGAACCACGCCGGTTTCGAGACCGCGCAGCTCGCCGTCAGGGAGCTCCCCGCCGCCGACCTGCTCGCCGCCCGCCGCGGCGAGCCGGAGGTCCGCCGGGCCCTCGAAGCCGTCGCCGAAGCCGACGGGATCGTCATCGCGACGCCCATCTACAAGGCCTCGTACACCGGGCTGCTCAAGGCCTTCCTCGATCTGCTCCCGCAGGACGGGCTGGCCGGCAAGACGGTCCTCCCGCTGGCCACCGGCGGCAGCCTCGCCCACGTCCTGACCATCGACTACGCCCTGCGCCCGGTCCTTGCCGCGCTCGGCGCCCGGCACGTCACCGCCGGCCGCTTCGTCCTGGACTCCTCCGTCGAGCGGGGGGCCGGCCCGGACCGGCTGCGCCCCGAGGCGGAGCTGGACCTGTACCAGGCCGTCGACGAGTTCGCCGAGGCCCTGCGCGCAGCTCAGGCCGCCGCGCTCGCCACCGCGCACTGATCTCCGTACGGAAACAGACACCGAAGCAGAAGCAGAAACCGCAGCACAACCGAAATCAGCCGCAACAGCCCGCCCGACCCGGATCGACAAGGAATCGCCATGTCCGCAGCATTCACCACCACCCGTACCTCCCGACGCCAGTTCCTCACCCTGCTCGGCATCTCGGCGGCCGCGGTGAGCTGCGGGACGGCGACCGCCAGCGGCGGCTCCGGCGGCGGGCAGGTCACCTCCCTGAAGTACCAGGGATCGGTCGGCGCGGTCACCATCCCCGAACTCGCCGCCGACCTCGGCTACCTCGGCGACGTGACCCTGGACTGGGTCGGCAACACCATCAGCGGCCCGCAGGACATCCAGTCCGCCGCCACCGGCCAGACCCACTTCGGCAGCGCCTTCAACGGCGCGGTCATCAAGCTGGCCTCCACCAAGGCCCCGATCAAGGCCGTCATCTCCTCCTACGGATCCGACCAGTACTCCTTCGGCGGCTACTACGTACTGGAGGACAGCCCGATCCGCTCCGCCCGCGACCTGATCGGCAAGAAGGTCGGCATGAACACCCTGGGTGCCCACTACCAGGCCCTGCTCGACATCTACCTGAGCCGCGGCGGTCTCTCCAAGGAGGACGCGGCCAAGGTCGAGCCCATAGTGGTCCCGCCCGTCAACACCGAACAGTCGCTGCGGCAGAAGCAGATCGAGGTCGGCGTCCTCACCGGAGTCCTGCGCGACAAGGCCCTCGCGACCGGTGGCATCCGCCCGCTGTTCACCGACGTGCAACTGCTCGGCCCCTTCAGCGCCGGGAGCTACATCATGACCGAGCGCTTCATCAAGCAGAACCCCGACACCGTACGGACCTTCGTGACCGGGGTGGCCAAGGCCATCGACTGGTCCCGCACCACCCCGCGCGAGGAGGTCGTCGCGCGGATGACGGAGATCGTCAAGAAGCGCGGTCGCAACGAGGACACCGCGACCCTGCAGTACTGGCGCTCCTACGGGGTCGCCGAGACGGGCGGCCGGATCGAGGACAAGGAGTTCCAGCTCTGGCTCGACTGGCTCGGCGACCGCGGCGAGATCAAGAAGGGCCAGCTCAAGGCGGCCGACCTCTACACCAACGAGTTCAACGGACACGGGAAGGGCTGACGGCGCCATGGCGAAGATCGTGTTCGAGTCCGTGACGAAGACCTTCCCGACGAAGGACAGGAAGAACAGGAGCAGGGAGGAGTTCACCGCCCTCGACGGCATCGACCTGGAGATCGGGTCGGGGGAGTTCGTGGTCGTCGTGGGCCCCAGCGGCTGCGGCAAGTCCACCCTCCTGGACCTCCTCGGCGGCCTGACCCCGCCCACCTCGGGCCGGATCCTGCTCGACGGCAAGCCGGTCACCGGGCCGGGGCTCGACCGGGGCATCGTCTTCCAGCAGTACGCGCTGCTGCCGTGGCGCACCGCGCTCGGCAACATCGAGTTCGGCCTGGAGGCCACCGGCGTCCCCCGCCGCCAACGTGCCGCGAAAGCGCGCGAGTTCCTGGACCTCGTCGGTCTCACCGGGTTCGAGGACCGGCACCCGCACGAACTGTCCGGCGGCATGCGCCAGCGCGTCGCCATCGCACGCTCCCTCGCGTACGACCCGGACGTGCTCTTGATGGACGAGCCGTTCGCCGCGCTCGACGCGCAGACCCGCGAGTCCCTCCAGGACGAGCTGCGCCGGATCTGGCAGAGCACCGGCAAGACGGTCGTGTTCATCACGCACGGCATCGAGGAGGCCGTGTACCTCGGGCAGCGCGTGGCCGTCATGACGTCCCGCCCCGGCCGGGTCAAGCAGGTCGTCCCGGTGTCGTTCGGCGACCGGGCCGCCTTGGCCACCGGTGAAGACCTGCGCTCCAGCCCGGAGTTCGCCCGTTACCGCCACGAGATCTGGACCCTGCTCCACGACGAGGTGGCCCGCGCCCAGCAACTGGAGAAGGAGGAGGTCGCCGTATGAGCACCACGGTGCACGTGGAGACGGAAGCGGAGACGGGGACCGGGACCGGGACCGGTACCGAGGCGGAGGCGGGGACCGGGGCGGCAGCCGTACGGGACCTCGCGCCGCCCGCCGCACGGGCCCCCGGCCGGACCCCCGTACGGACCCCGGCCGCGCCCTTGGCGTTGCGCGTGCTGCGCGTCCTGCGGGCGGTGGGGCTGCGCTCGGCGGCGATCCTCGCGCTGCTGGCCCTCTGGGAGGCGGCGCCGCGCCTGGGGCTGGTCGACGCGACGTTCCTGCCGCCGGTGAGCGAGGTCGCCGTGGCCTGGTGGGAACTGCTGGGCAACGGGCAGCTCGCCGAGCACAGCAAGGCCAGCCTGGCCCGCTCCTTCGGCGGATTCGGCATCGCGGTGGCCGTCGCGGTCCCGCTCGGGTTGCTGATCGGCTGGTACCGGCCGGTCGCGGCGCTGCTCGGGCCGCTGCTGGAGGTGTTCCGCAACACGGCGGCGCTCGCGCTGCTGCCGGTGTTCGTCCTGCTGCTCGGCATCGGGGAGACCTCGAAGGTCTCGATCGTCGTGTACGCCTGCGTCTGGCCGATCCTGCTGAACACCATCAGCGCCGTGGGCAACGCCGATCCGACGCTGGTGAAGCTGGCCCGCTCGATGGACCTGTCCACGCCGAAGCTGTTCCAGAAGGTGATCCTGCCGGCGTCGGTGCCGGTCATCTTCACGGGCATCCGGCTGGCGGGGGCCGTCTCCATCCTGGTCCTGGTCGCGGCCGAGATGATCGGCGCGAAGGCGGGCCTCGGCTACCTGATCAACGCCTCGCAGTTCAACTTCGCGATCCCGCAGATGTACGCGGGCATCGTCACGATCTCCGCGATCGGCCTGGCCTTCAACCAGATCCTCGTCACGATCGAACGCCGTCTGAGCACCTGGCGCGTCCCGTCCTGACCCCCGGCCACCCCTGACGCCCGAGCCCCGGGCCGTACCGGTCCACGTGGCCCGGGCCCGGGCCCGGGCCGGGGCCCGGACCCATGGCCCCGGGCCCCGGTCCGGTCCGGCCGGCTCCGGCCCCTACCCGGGACCCCTGACCAGGTCCCGGGCCCTTTCCCTGCCCCCTGGCCTTCGGACCGGCCAGGACCCTCGGCCTCCGCCCATGGCTCCCGGCCTCCGCCCATGACTCCCGGCCTCCGGCCGGGCACCAGACCCCGGGCCGTTTCGGCCCCGCTCCACCCGTTCCCGGCCCCTGCCCCGCGGGGCCCCCGCCCGGCTCCGAACCTAGGACACGACATGACCGCACCCCGGACCCTCCACCTCAACGCCTTCCTCATGAACGCCGGGCACCACGACGCCGCCTGGCGCCACCCCGCCAGCAGCCCCGAGCGGATCACGGATCTGCGCTACTTCCAGGAACTGGCCCGCACCGCCGAGCGCGGACGCCTCGATTCGATCTTCTTCGCCGACGGGGTCGCCCTCTGGGGCAAGGCCCGCTACAACGCCGTCGGCGGCTTCGAGCCGCTCACCCTGCTCTCCGCGATCGCCGCCGTCACCGAGCACATCGGGCTCATCGCCACCGTCTCCACCACCTTCAACGAGCCGTACAACCTGGCCCGGAAGTTCGCCTCCCTCGACCACATCAGCGGCGGCCGCGCCGGCTGGAACATCGTCACCTCCGGCAGCGTCGACGAGGCACGCAACTTCAACCGCGACGAGCACCTGGAGCACAACCTCCGCTACGACCGGGCCCGCGAGTTCCTCGACGTGGCCACCAAGCTCTGGGACAGCTGGGAGGACGACGCGATCGTCCTCGACAAGGAGCGCGGCATCTACGCCGACACCGACAAGCTCCACCCCGCCGCGCACCGCGGCGAGTACTTCGGGGTCGCCGGACCGCTCAACGTGCCCCGCTCACCGCAGGGCCACCCGCTGCTCGTGCAGGCCGGGTCCTCCGAGGACGGCAAGGAGTTCGCCGCCCAGTACGCCGAGGCCGTCTTCACCGCCCAGCAGACCCTCGCCGACGGGCAGACCTTCTACAAGGACCTCAAGTCCCGCCTCGCCAAGTACGGCCGCTCCGAGGACGAGCTGCTCGTCCTGCCCGGCATCGCCCCCGTCATCGGCTCCACCGAGGCCGAGGCCAGGGCCCTGGAGCAGGAGCTCACCGAGCTCCAGATCCCGGAGTACGGCCTCGCGCAGCTCTCCAACATGCTGGGCGTCGACCTCAGCGGCCTGCCGCTCGACGGCGGGCTGCCCGACCTGCCCGAGGAGCGGGACATCAACGGCAACAAGAGCCGCTTCACGCTCGTCGCCGAGCTCGCCCGCCGAGAGGGCCTCACCCTGCGCGAGCTGATCGCCCGCCTGGGCGCGGGCCGCGGGCACCGCGTCTTCGTGGGGACGCCCGAGCAGATCGCCGACCAACTGGAGGAATGGTTCACGCAGGGGGCCGCCGACGGCTTCAACATCATGGCTCCCGTACTCCCCACCGGGCTGAGCGACTTCGTCGACCAGGTCGTGCCGATCCTCCAGCGCCGCGGGCTCTTCCGCACCGAGTACACCGGCCGGACCCTGCGCGAGAACTACGGGCTGGCGCGCCCCGCCAACCGCTACGCCACCGCCGGGGCCACCCCGTGAGCGAACACGTCACCGACGTGCTCGTCGTGGGCGGGGGCCCCGCCGCCACCTGGGCCGCCCTCGAGGCGGCCGGGGCCGGGGCCTCCGTGGTCCTGGCCGACAAGGGCTACTGCGGCACCAGCGGGGCGACGGCCGCCGGCGGCACCGGCGTCTGGTACGTCCCGCCGGAGCCGGCGGCCCGCGAAGCGGCGATGGCGAGCCGCGAGGGGCTCGGCGGGTACCTCGCCGACCGGCGCTGGATGTCCCGGGTCCTCGACGAGACGTACGACCGGATGAACGAGCTGGCCCGGGAAGGGCGCTACCCCTTCCCGACCGGCCCGGACGGCAAGCTGCTCCTCAATGGCCTCCAGGGGCCCGAGTACATGCGGCGGATGCGCATCCGGATCCGCCGCGCCGGGGTCCGGATCCTCGACCACAGCCCGGTCACCGAGCTGCTGACCGACGCGGACGGCGCCGTCGCGGGCGCCGCCGGCCACCGCCGCCAGGCCGGCGAGCCCTACCGGGTCCGGGCCGGCGCCGTCGTCCTGGCCACCGGCGGCTGCGCCTTCCTCAGCGGCGCGCTCGGCACGAACACCAACACCGGGGACGGTGCGCTGTTCGCCGCGGAGGCCGGGGCCGAGCTGTCCGGCATGGAGTTCTCCAACTCCTACGGGATCGCCCCCGAGGGCACCTCCGTGACCAAGACGGCCTTCTACAGCTTCGCCACCTTCTACCAGGAGGACGGCGAGGTCCTGGAGGGCGCCGCCAGCCTCGGCGGCCGCTCCGCCATCGCCCGCGAACTCCTCACCGGAGCCCGGGTCCACGCCCGCCTCGACCGGGCCGACGCCACCGCCCAGGCCGCGATGCGCCTCGCACAGCCGAACTTCTTCCTCACCTTCGACCGGCTCGGCATCGACCCCTTCACCGATCGCTTCGCCGTGACGCTGCTCGCCGAGGGCACCGTCCGCGGGACCGGCGGCATCCGGATCACCGGGGACGACTGCGCCACCGCCGTCCCCGGCCTGTACGCCGCCGGGGACGCGGCCACCCGCGAGGAGATCTGCGGCGGTTTCACCGGAGGCGGCAGCCACAACGCCGCCTGGGCGATGTCCTCGGGCAGTTGGGCGGGGGCCGGCGCGGCCCGGTACGCCCGCTCCCTCGCCTCGGGCCGGGCCGCCTTCCGGCCGGTCACCGCGGCCGGCGGGGCGGGCCTGCGTCCGACCGGCGGGGCGGGGTCCGCGGCCGGGCCCGGGGAGGCACGGGAACTCGTACGCCTGGTCCAGGAGCAGGTGCTGCCGTACGACAAGAACTACCTGCGGCGCGGTTCCGTCCTCACCGAGTCGCTCCGCGCCCTCGACGAGCTCTGGGCGCAGGTGCGCGGCTCCCTGCGCGGGGAGGGCGCCGGGCTGGTCAAGGTCCGGCAGGCGGCGGCCATGACGGCGCACGCCCGCTGGATGTACGCCTCGGCGCTGGCCCGTACGGAGAGCCGCGGGATGGCCCGCCGGCTCGACCACCCGGGGCAGGACCCGGCGCAGCACCACCGGATCGTGACCGGCGGGCTCGACCGGGTGTGGACGCGGCCGGCGGAGCTGGTCGCATGATCGAACTGGTCTCGGCCGAGCGGTGCATCGCCTGCGACAAGTGTGTGGAGGTGTGCCCCACCGACGTCTTCGAGCGGGGGCCGCGGGGCATTCCGCTGCTCGCCCGGCAGGAGGACTGCCAGACCTGCTTCCTGTGCGAGGCCAACTGCCCGGTGGACGCGCTGTTCGTGTCCCCGCTGACCCGGCCGGTGCCCGAGGACCCGGCCGTACGGGACGAGGCCGCTCTCGCCGGCCGCGGCCTGCTCGGCAGCTACCGGCGGGACATCGGCTGGGGCGAGGGGCGCACACCGGGCGCGCTGCGGGCGATCGGCCCCTCCCTCGGCCCGGCGGGCGGCGGCGCGGCGGCGCCGCCGATCACCTCCTGAGCGCCGGGCGGACGCGTCGCGCACGGGAGCGGCCTACGGGAGCCGGCCTACGGGAGCTTGCCTACGGGAACACGTGCCGCCGGAGCGAAAGGCTCCGGCGGTGCGCCCGTGTGCGGCGGCCGCAGCAGGGGCCCGCGTCAGACCGTCAGGACTGGTGCGCGCCCTGGGCGGCCGCGGTGCAGGGCCCGCCGGGGGAAGACCCTCAGGCGGGCAGGGTGTTGCGGTGCGAGCCGCGCCGGGCCGCACTGAACAGGGCCTGGATCTGCGCCCCGGACTGCTCCACGTCGTCGAGCGGGGAGGGGAAGGGGATCCGTACGTCGTGGTGGCCGCGCCGTTCCTCCAGGCGCAGGGTGATCCCGTACCGGTCCATGGCGAGGGGCAGCGCGCGCAGGACGGCGGAGCCGGTCCCCGCCTTCGACTGCGCCTCCGTCGCCGGCCGCGGCCGGACCAGGCGCAGCAGCAGGGTGACGAGTTCGGCGTGGTCGTCGAGGAGGTGCGTGAGCATCCCGGCCTCGTAGGGGGCGAGCGGATCGGGGCGGGCCGCGTCCAGCGCGTCGAGACCGACGTACGCGCGGGCGCCGTCGGCGGTTTCGAGGACGGCCCGGCCGAACGCCACGCAGGTGGAGTCGGCGCCCTCGTCCGTGTATGCGGTGGAGGGGGTGAGCAGGCGCCCGACGAGGGTGACCCGGGCGCGCACGCGGTCCCGTACGGGAGTGGGCGCGATGTCCGTGAACTCCAGCCGGATCTCGGGCCGGTGCTCGGCGTGGCCGCCCGGCTCGGCGGGGTGCAGGTGCAGCCGGCCGAGGGGGTCGGTGCCGTCGAGGTGGCGGATCTCCGTGCGCTGCCCGTCGGTGACGACGGTCATGGAGTGGGCGGCGGCCAGGACGGACCGGACCCGCTCGGCGGCGGTGGGGAGCAGCAGGGGCAGGTGCATGGGGATCTCCGTCGTCCGAGGGGCGAGATGGTGTCTACTTAGGTATGCCTAACCTAACCTACTCGGCGGGTCGGGGGGGTGGGCGGGGGTGGTCGGCGGGGTGTCTCAGCTCCCTCGTGTCGGTGTTGGGCTGAACGGGTGAAACGCGAGAGGATGGGGGGATGCACATGAAGCGCAAGGCCGAGGCGGCCTGGTGAGCAGGTACGACGTCACCGACGAACAGTGGGAGGGGCTCGCGCAGGTGGTCCCCCTGCGGAGCCGCAACGAGTGGCCCTCCCGGGTGGATCACCGCACGATCCCCACGGTTCCGGGGGCGTCCGCGGCGGAGCAGCGGCGCTTCGTGGTGATCCGGGTCCAGGTCTTCGCGGACGCGCGGGAGGTGGCGGAATACCTGATCGCGCAGATCCCGGTGCTGCTCGACCTCACGGGCGCGGACGGCGAAGTGGCCAAGCGGATCCTGGACTTCAGCAGTGGTGTGGTCTTCGGGCTGGGCAGCGGCATGCACCGGGTCGACCGGAACGTCTTCCTGCTGGCGCCCGTCGGGACCGAGGTGGAGGGGATCGCGGCCGCGGCCGTCCCCCGATCGTAGGAAGGTCCCGCGGGCGGAACGGTTCGCCGGACCCACGGGGGGTCCGGCGGGCCGTACCGTCCCGCGCATGACCTCGCGCCTCGCCGTTCCCGCGGCTGCCTCCGCGACCGCCTCCGCGGTCTCCGCCGTGCCTGCCGCAGTGTCGGCCGCCGTGCCTGCGTCCGTGCCTGCCTCGATGCCTGCCGCCGTGTCGGCCGGCCCTCCGGCCCCCGCCGCCTCCGCGGTGTCGGCCGCCGTGCGCGCCGCCCCCGCCGCTTCCACCGGGTTCGCCGCCTCCGCCGGTCCGGGGTTAGCCGCGGGCCGGGACCCGGCTCCGGTCCCGGCGTCGGCGTCGGTACCGGCCCAGGGGCCTGCACCGGATCGGGCCCCGACCGCGCCCCCTGCCGCCGGAGGCTCGCATCTGCGGCCGGCCGTCACCGAGTTGCGGCTCTCCGCCTACGGGGCGCACCGCGGGGCACGGTTCGCCCTCGGTCCCGTCACCCTCTTCGCCGGGCCGAGCGGGAGCGGCAAGTCCCAGGTGCTGGAGGCCTACGGAGCGCTGGCCGCTCTGGCCGCCGGGGCCACCCTCGACGAGGTGTTCCCCGACCCGCGGGCCCGGATCCCCGACCGGGCGGTGCCCGACGCCGAGCGGCGCCGGGGGTTCCGGATCGGCTGTACGGTCGACGGCCCCGCCGGGCCGGTCCGGCTCGACCTCGCCGTCCAGGCGGAGCCCACGCTGCGGATCGTCGGCGAACGGCTCTCGGTGGGCGGGCAGGTCCTCCTCGCCACCGCACTGCGCGACCCCGGGCGACGGTCCGTCCAGGCGGCCTGGCTGACCGGCGGAGCCATCGGGGTCACCCGGGCCCCGCTGCCCGACGACCGGCTCGGGACCGCGCTGCTCCCGCTGCGCGTGGCCGGGGCCACCGAGGGGCAGCGGCAGGTGCTGGCCGCCGCCGAGCAAGTGGTGGTCGCGCTGCGCTCGGTGTTCCCCTGCGACCCCCGCCCGGAGCGGATGCGGGAGCCGGTCCCGCCGGGGGAGGGGCGGCTGCTGGGCGACTGCGCCAACCTCGCCGACGTGCTGCGCCGGACCCGCCTGGAGTGCGGCACCCGGTACGGGCTGCTGACCGGGGCCGCCCGGACCGGCTGCGCCGGGTGGGTCGCCGGGCTGGACGTACGGGCCCCCGAGGGCGGCCCGGTCACCGGCCTGCTGGAGCGCGGCCCGGGGAGGCCCGCCACCGAGTTGGCCCGGCTGGGCGCGGGCGAGCTGCGCTTCCTCGCCCTCGCGCTGGTGCTGCTGACCGGGCCGGGGGTCCTGGACGTGGATCCGGCGGCCGAACTGCCCGCCGCGCGCCAGGCGCTGACGGTGCTCGCGGACGGCTTCGACCGGGACCTGGACGGCCGGCAGGGCGCCGAACTGCTGCGGTTGGCGGTACTGGCGTGCGGGCGCGGGCAGGTCAGGCTGGCGGCGTCGGCGGGCGATGCCTGCGCGACGGACGCCCGGGGAGTGGCGGGGGTCTCGGTGGTAGACCTGGGGACATGAGTGAAGAGCGTGGAGTGACCGGGGAAGACAAGGGGGCCGGCGAGCGGATCGACCGGCTCCAGCGGCGGCTCGCCGAGTTCGCGGCGGCGCGCGGGTGGGAGCCCTTCCACACGCCCAAGAACCTGGCGGTGGCGCTGAGCGTCGAAGCGGCCGAACTGGTGGAGATCTTCCAGTGGCTGACGCCGGAACAGTCCGCCAAGGTCATGGAGAAGCCGGACACCGCACACAGAGTGGCCGATGAGGTGGCCGACGTACTCGCCTACCTGCTGCAGTTCTGTGAGGTTCTCGGGGTCGATGTGCTGGATGCGCTCGCCGCGAAGATCGAGCGGAACGAGCTGCGGTTCCCCGTCCCGGGTGCTCCGGGGGCAGATCGTCACTCTTCGGAGTGATGGCGATATCCACAACCATCTTCGGTGTCCACAATTTCCGAATACCCCTGGCTTTACCGGCCCGTTGCCCTCACTCTGGGTAGTGGAGAGAACGGCGAGATGTCGTGCGGACGGGGGACGGCATATGGACGCGGTACGGCTCATCGCAGCCGGCCGGCACGCGCTGGCGCAGAGCGGGGCTGCTTGGGACATCGTGGGCGAGGCCTGGCAGGCGCAGGCCCTCGCGCAGGGGATAGGGAGCTGGCTGGCGGTCACCGGGCCGCCGGAGCTGAGATCGGAGGCGCGGGGGCTGGGTGAAGCGGGGGGCAGAGGCTGCGGGGTGCTCGACCGGGCGGCACTGCGCGGAGAGGGCTACGCGCCCGACCTCCCGCCCCGGGCGGCGCAGTTGACCCAGGTGACGGACGCCCGGCAGGCGTTGCTCGGGCTCCAGGCGCTCCTCGGTGAAGTGGGCATAGCGCTGGTCGGGGTGGCCTGCGGGACGGACGACGAGGGTCTGTACTGGCAGTGCATAGAGTCGATAGACGCGGCGGACGAGTCGAGCGACCGGGTCCGGGCGATCCTGCGGCGGATGGCCGTGCGCGAGCGGGGATCCGCCTCCGGCGTGGCCTGAGCCGGGGTGTTTCGGTGGGGTCCCGCCGCGCGCGACGGGACCCGGGCGGTCAGGAGGACCGGTAGGACGATCGGTCTCCGCTCTCCGGGGTGCGGCCGTCTCCCTGGGGCAGCGCCGTGCCGGGGCTGCGATCGGTGGAGGACTGGAGGTCGGCGTCGAGCTGCGAGAGGTCGGCGTTCAGCGCGGCCATCAGCTCTTCCATCTGCTGCAGCAGGCCCTTCGGCGCACCGCCCTGGGCGGGTACCGCGGACTCCTGGCGTGCGTGGTCGTGCGCTGCCTGCCCGGTCTGACAGTCCTGACGTGATTGCCGGTGGGTCTCCGGCGCGGACTCCTGGGACATGGCGGCCTCCTCGGCCCTGGCCCTTCCGGGGGGCGGAAGGGGGCGGTGGACGCACCGGCGAAGGCCGCCGGCGCGCGGGCCGGGCGGTCCGGCTCCGTCCGAGCCAACGATCCCCATCCGGGCTGGTCACTGGCGGGGGCGGCGGGGAGCGCCCGGTTGACTCAGATTCACCCGGCCGGGGTCGAAAGGGCAGGATGGAGGCATGGATCTCCGTATCTTCACCGAGCCCCAGCAGGGCGCGAGCTACGACACCCTCCTGAGCGTCGCCAAGGCCACCGAGGACCTGGGCTTCGACGCCTTCTTCCGCTCGGACCACTACCTGCGCATGGGTACGGCCGACGGGCTGCCCGGTCCCACCGACGCCTGGATCACCCTGGCGGGCCTGGCCCGCGAGACCCGGCGGATCCGGCTGGGCACGCTGATGACGGCCGGGACCTTCCGGCTCCCCGGCGTGCTCGCCATCCAGGTCGCGCAGGTCGACCAGATGTCGGGCGGCCGGATCGAACTCGGCCTGGGTGCCGGCTGGTTCGAAGAGGAGCACAAGGCGTACGGCATTCCCTTCCCGGCCGAGCGCCTGGCCCGGCTGGAGGAGCAGCTGGCGATCGTCACCGGCCTGTGGGCCACGGAGCCGGGCGCCACCTTCGACTACAAGGGCGTCCACTACCAGGTGGAGAACTCCCCGGCGCTGCCCAAGCCCGCCCAGGACAAGATCCCGGTCCTGATCGGCGGTCACGGCGCGAAGCGCACCCCGCGCCTCGCCGCCCGGTACGCGGACGAGTTCAACATGCCCTTCGCCTCGATCGCGGACAGTCAGCGGCAGTTCGGCCGGGTCCGGGCGGCCGCCGAGGAGGCCGGCCGCAAGCCCGGCGACCTCGTCTACTCCAACGCCCTCGTCGTGTGCGTGGGCAAGGACGACGCGGAAGTGGCCCGGCGGGCCGCCGCCATCGGCCGCGACGTGGCGGAGCTCAAGGCCAACGGTCTGGCGGGCTCCCCGGCCGAAGTGGTCGACCGGATCGGAGCCTACGAGGCGGTGGGCTCCTCCCGCCTCTACCTCCAGCTGCTCGACCTCGGCGATCTGGACCACCTGGAGCTGATCTCCTCCCGGGTCCAGTCCCAGCTCGGCTGACGGGAGCGGCGACCGTGCCCCGCGCGTCCCGCCCGCTCGCCGAGGCCCTGGCCGGCCCCGGCGAGCGGGCCGTGCTCCTGGACGGCGGGCTGAGCAACCAGCTCGCCGACCAGGGCTGCGACCTGTCCGGCGGCCTCTGGACGGGCCGGGTCCTCGCCGAGCGGCCGGGGCAGGTGACGGCCGCCCACACCGCCTACGCGCGGGCCGGCGCCGAGGTCCTGATCACCGCGAGCTACCAGGTGGGGTACGCCGCCTTCGCCCGGCGCGGCTACGGCCCCGAGCCCACGACGGCCCTGCTGCGGCGCAGCGTGCGGCTGGCCGACGCGGCGGCCCGGGCCGCGGAGCACGGGGTGTGGGTCGCCGCGTCCGTCGGCCCGTACGGGGCGGTGCTGGCGGACGGCTCCGAGTACCGGGGCCGGTACGGCCTGAGCGTGCGCGAGCTGGCCGACTTCCACCGGCCCCGGATCGCGGCGCTGCTGGCCGAGGGCCCCGACGTCCTGGCCCTGGAGACCGTCCCGGACGCCACCGAGGCCGAAGCCCTGCTCACCGTCCTCGCGCAGACCGGGGCCCGCGCCTGGCTGAGCTACACGGTGGAGGGCGGCCACACCCGGGCCGGCCAGCCCCTGCCCGAGGCCTTCGCCCTCGCCGCCGGGTCCCCGCAGGTCATCGCCGTCGGCGTGAACTGCTGCGACCCGGCGGAGGTCCTGCCCGCCCTGGAAGCGGCCGCCGCCGTGACCGCCAAACCGCTGTTGGCGTACCCCAACGACGGCTCGGTCTGGGACGCCGCGACGCAGACCTGGCGGGCCCCGGACACCCCCGCCCCCTGGCCCACGGCCGCCTGGCGGCGCACCGGCGCCCGCCTCGTCGGCGGCTGCTGCCGCATCGGCCCCGACCGCATCGCCGAACTGGCCGCTACGCTCCGCTGAGGTCCCAGCGCACGCCCGGCGATCCGCCGCCCGAGGCCACGAGTGCGCTCATCTCGGCTTCCACAGCCGCCAGTTCGTCCTGGGATTCCATGAGGAGCAGCTGTTCGCGGTAGTGCACCAGCGAGGTGAGGAGCAGTTGGGTCTCCTCGGGCTCCAGCGCGCACATCCGGCGCGCGGCGGCGACGGACTCGGCGCGCAGGGCAAGCGCCATCCCGGGCCGGTGGGCGAACTCCTGACGGCTGTACGCGAACAACGCGGCGGCCAGCAGGGGCAGATAGGCCAACGGACTCACCCGGACGAGGACGCGATAGGCGGCCACCCGCTCCCGGACGGGCAGCGTGCCCGATCCGAGAAGCGCCACCCGGGCTCGCAGCACGGCGTCGTGATTGATGTTCTCCGTGGGATTCATGAGGGAGATTCTGTGAGCCGTGCAGGGCCCGGAACAAGGGTGATCGGCTGTGCCCTCCGTCCTACGAAAACCGCCCCTGACCTGTCATGATGGAGACGTCATCACCCTGAGGGACGGCCTAGTCCTCGCTCATCACCGCCTCGCAGCCGGGGCACACCGAGTCGGCGTACTCCGGCGGGCACCAGGCGTCCGGATGCTCGGACGGATTCCAGTCGGCCGTTTCCATGGCGAAGGTGTCCTTGCCGCACATGGTCCGCGGGCCGCGCCCGGTGCTGCTTCCCGGAGCGCGGGGGGCAGCGTGCACCCGGTGGACGGACCCTTCCACCGGCTGGTCGAGCTCGTACACAACGACGATGCCGCTCATGGTTCGACGGTAAGCGCCGACGGAAAATAGGGCGCGGGCAACATCGGTGACCAGCAAGAATCGCCCGCATGTTCCTGACGATCTCCACGACCGGCACGGCCGGGCGTCCCGCCACCGACCTGGGTTTCCTGCTGCACAAGCATCCCGGCAAGACGCAGGCGTTCTCCACCTCCCACGGCACCGCCCACGTCTTCTACCCCGAAGCCACGGACGAGCGGTGCACGGCGGGCCTGCTGCTGGAAGTGGATCCCGTCGCCCTCGTGCGGCGTGGTCAGGGCAAGGGCCAGGGCGGCACGCCCGACGCCGCGCTCGCGCAGTACGTCAACGACCGGCCCTACGCCGCCTCCTCGCTGCTGGCCGTCGCGCTGAGCGGCGTGTTCCGCAGCGCGCTGAAGGGGCAGTGCGCGGCCCGCCCCGAGCTGCCCGACGAGGTGCGCCCGCTGCGCATCGAGATCCCGGTGCTGCCCGCCCGGGGCGGCGCCGAGCTCGTGCGCCGGCTGTTCGGCCCGCTCGGCTGGGAGTCGGTCACCGTCACCCCGGTCGCACTCGACGAGACCTTCCCGGAGTGGGGGGACTCCCGGTACGTACGCCTCGTCCTGGAGGGCGAGCTGAGGCTCTCCGACGCGCTGCGCGGCCTGTACGTCCTGCTGCCCGTCCTCGACGACTCCAAGCACTACTGGATCGCCTCCGACGAGGTGGACAAGCTGCTGCGCGCCGGGGACGGCTGGCTCGCCGAACACCCCGAGAGCGGCCTGATCACCTCCCGCTACCTGGCCCGCCACAAGCGGCTGACCCAGGACGCCCTGGAGCGCCTGGAGCTGGTCCGCCTCGCCGAGGCCGACGGCAGTGAGGTGGAGGAGATCGACAATGCGGTCGACGAGAGCAGCGACACGGAGGAGAAGCCCGTACCGCTGGCGGTGCTGCGCCGCGAGGCGATCCTCGCCGCGCTGGGAGCGGCCGGTGCGGCCCGGGTCCTCGACCTGGGCTGTGGCCAGGGCCAGCTGGTGCAGGCGCTGCTCAAGGACCCGGCGTACACCGAGATCGTCGGTGTGGACGTGTCCGTCCGGGCGCTGAACATCGCCGCGAAGCGGCTGCGGCTGGAGCGGATGGGGGAGCGGCAGAGCTCCCGCGTCCGCCTGACGCAGGGCTCGCTCGCGTACACCGACAAGCGGCTCGTGGGCTACGACGCGGCCGTGCTCAGCGAGGTCATCGAGCACCTGGACCTCGAGCGGCTGCCCGCACTGGAGTACGCGGTGTTCGGTTCGGCCCGCCCCCGCACGGTCCTCGTGACCACTCCGAACGTCGAGTACAACGTCCGCTGGGAAACCCTGCCCGCCGGGCACGTCCGGCACGGCGACCACCGCTTCGAGTGGACCCGCGAGGAGTTCCGGGCCTGGGCCGGTGACGTCGCCTCCCGGCACGGCTACAGCGTCGCCTACGTGCCCGTCGGGGACGAGGACCCCGAGGTGGGGCCGCCGACCCAGATGGCCGTCTTCACCCTGACCACCCCGAACAGCGGCGCCACCGCACCCACCGCAGCCACCGGCACCGATACCCCGAAGGAGGGCGAGGCAGCATGACCACCGACACCACCGACACCACCGACACCACCGACACCACCGACACCACCGACACCACCGGGACGACCGTCGCCGGCGACGTCCCCACCGACCGCAAACGCGTACTTCCCGTCACCGACCTGTCCCTCGTCGTCCTGATCGGGGCCACCGGATCGGGCAAGTCCACCTTCGCCCGCAGGCACTTCAAGCCCACCGAGGTCATCTCCTCCGACTACTGCCGGGGCCTGGTCGCCGACGACGAGAACGACCAGAGCGCCAGCAAGGACGCCTTCGAGGTCCTGCACTACATCGCGGGCAAGCGGCTCGCCGCCGGCCGCCTCACCGTGGTCGACGCCACCAGCGTCCAGGCCGAGTCCCGCCGGCAGCTGGTCCAGCTCGCCCGCGCGTACGACGTCCTGCCCATCGCGATCGTCCTCGACCTGCCCGAAGAGGTCTGCGCCGAGCGCAACGCGGCCCGCCCCGAGCGGGCGAAGCTGCCGCGCGCCGTCATCCAGCGCCACCGCCGCGACCTGCGGCGCTCGCTGCGCGGGCTGGAGCGCGAGGGCTTCCGCAAGGTGCACGTGCTGCGCACGCCCGAGGAGGTCGAGTCGGCCGAGGTGGTGCTGGAGAAGCGATTCAACGACCTCACCCACCTCACCGGCCCCTTCGACATCATCGGCGACATCCACGGCTGCGCCTCCGAGCTGGAGACCCTGCTCGCCAAGCTCGGCTACCAGGATGGCGCCCACCCCGAGGGCCGCACGGCGGTGTTCGTCGGCGACCTCGTCGACCGCGGCCCGGACAGTCCGGGCGTCCTGCGCCGGGTGATGGGCATGGTCGGCTCCGGCAACGCCCTGTGCGTGCCCGGGAACCACGAGAACAAGCTCGCCCGCCACCTCAAGGGATCCAAGGTGCAGCGGACCCACGGCCTCGCCGAGACGATCGAGCAGCTCGAAGCGGAGCCGGAGGAGTTCGTCCGCGAGGTCCGCACCTTCATCCAGGGCCTGGTCAGCCACTACGTCCTCGACGGCGGCAAGCTCGTGGTCGCGCACGCCGGGCTGCCCGAGAAGTACCACGGCCGCACCTCCGGCCGGGTGCGCTCGCACGCCCTGTACGGGGAGACCACGGGCGAGACCGACGAGTTCGGGCTGCCCGTGCGCTACCCGTGGGCCGAGGACTACCGGGGCAAGGCCGTCGTGGTCTACGGCCACACGCCGGTCCCGAACACCGCCTGGATCAACAACACCATCTGCCTCGACACCGGAGCCGTCTTCGGCGGGAAGATGACCGCCCTGCGCTGGCCCGAGCGCGAACTGGTCGACGTACCGGCCGAGAAGGTCTGGTACGAGCCGGTCAAGCCGCTCGCCACCGAGGCGCCGGGCGGGCACGACGGGCGTCCGCTCGACCTGGCCGACGTCCACGGCCGCCGGATCGTCGAGACCCGGCACCTGGGCAACGTCAACGTCCGGGAGGAGAACGCGGCCGCCGCGCTGGAGGTGATGAGCCGCTTCGCCGTGGACCCGCGCCTGGTGCCGTACCTCCCGCCCACCATGGCGCCCACGGCCACCTCGCAGGAGCAGGGCTACCTGGAGCACCCGGCAGAGGCCTTCGCGCAGTACCGCAAGGACGGCATCGCGCAGGTCGTCTGCGAGGAGAAGCACATGGGCTCCCGCGCCACCGTGCTGCTCTGCAAGGACGCCGGCGCGGCCCGCGAGCGGTTCGGGGTCGACGGTCCCACCGGGTCCGTCTACACCCGCACCGGGCGGCCGTTCTTCAAGGACCCCGAGGTCACCGAGGAGGTCCTCGCCCGGCTCCGCTCGGCGGTCGCCGACGCCGGGCTGTGGGAGGAGCTCGCCACCGACTGGCTGCTCGTCGACGGCGAACTGCTGCCCTGGTCGCTGAAGTCCACCGGCCTGCTGCAGAACCAGTACGCCGCAGTGGGCGCGGCCTCCGGCGCCGTGTTCCCGGACGCCGTCGCCGCCCTGGAGGCGGCCACGGCCCGGGGCATCGAGACCGGGGAGCTCCTGGAGCGCCAGCGCGGCCGAGCCGCCGACGCGGCGAAGTTCACCGAGGCGTACCGGCGTTACTGCTGGAGCACCGACGGGCTGGACGGCGTACGGTTCGCCCCGTTCCAGCTGCTGGCGGCGGCCGGCCGTTCGCTGGCCGCCGTACCGCACGACGAGCAGCTCTTCTGGCTGGACCGGCTCGTCGCCGCGGACGAGGCCGCCGGGACCGGACTGCTGCGCCGCACCGGCCGGATCCTGGTGGACACCGCGGACGAGGCCTCGCTGCGGGCGGGCACCGACTGGTGGCTGGAGCTGACGGCCGCCGGCGGCGAGGGCATGGTCGTCAAACCGCTCCAGGCGTACGCCAAGGACGGCAAGGGCCGGCTCGTGCAGCCGGGGGTGAAGGTGCGCGGACGGGAGTACCTGCGGATCATCTACGGTCCGGAGTACACGCGTCCGGACCACCTCGAGCGGCTGCGCGGACGCCACCTCGGGCACAAGCGCTCGCTCGCCCTGCGCGAGTACGCGCTCGGTCTGGAGGCCTTGGACCGGCTGGCGGCCGGGGAGCCGCTGTGGCGGGTCCACGAGGCGGTCTTCGCCGTCCTCGCGCTGGAGTCGGAGCCGGTGGACCCGCGGCTCTGACGCGGCGGACCCCGGTTCCCAAGACGTCAAGGAAGGACCCCCGTACGGCCGCTCATTAGGTCGTATGGGGGAACTTTCGCGGAGAACTCCGGGAAACCCCCCGGCGGGATCGTTCATCCAGGGCAGCGGAATGTCCGCGACCCTGGAAGGACGGAACGTCACCTATGAAGATGACCGCGCGCGGAAGCATTGCGGCACTCATGACCTGTATGGCCGCGGCAGCCGCAGCCACCCCGGCCGTGGCCGACGCGGTGCCGGTGGGGGTGCCCCTGGACGCGGTGAAGACCACGCTCGGCGTGGACGTCCCGCACCTGGCCACCGGAGTCCCCGTGCCGGTCGTCGGAGCGCCCGAGGCACCCCGCTTCCACACGGGGGAGATGCTCCCGTCCCCGTTGCTCCCGGTGGTTCCGGTCAGTACCGAGCTCGGCAGGACCCTCGTCACCTCCCCGGTGCCCAACGTGATGGGTGAGCCGAGGACGGACGGCGAGGGCTCCGTGGAGTCCCCGGCCACCACCCTGCTCACCGAGGGGCCCGGCGCGGTCGTCGGCTCCCCGCTGACCATGCCGAACGCCGCCAACTACGGTCTCCCGGACGTGACCCTGCCCAAGCTGGGCGTGATCTCCCCCTCGGTCATCGGTGCACCGACGGCCCTCCTCGGCCTGCGCTGAACCCGCTGGGCCGACGCCACCTCAAAAGGCCGCCCGGTCTGCGAACGTGTACGGCATGGGATTCCATGTCGATTCCGAGACCGGGCGGCTTCGCCGCGTCATCCTCCACCGGCCCGACCTGGAGCTGAAGCGGCTCACACCGAGCAACAAGGACGCGTTGCTCTTCGACGACGTGCTGTGGGTGCGCAGGGCCCGCCAGGAGCACGACGGCTTCGCCGACGTACTGCGCGACCGGGGCGTGGAGGTCCACCTCTTCGGTGACCTGCTGGTGGAGGCCCTGGAGATCCCGGAGGCGAGACACCTCGTCCTGGACCGGGTCTTCGACGAGAAGGAGTACGGCCCGCTCGCCACGGACCACCTGCGGGCCGTCTTCGACGGACTGCCTTCGGCGGACCTGGCCGAGGCGCTGATCGGCGGGATGACCAAGCGGGAGTTCCTGGAGCGGCACGCGGAGCCGGTGTCGGTCCGCTTCCACGCCCTGGACCTGGACGGCTTCCTGCTGGGGCCGCTGCCGAACCACCTCTTCACCCGGGACACCTCCGCCTGGATCTACGACGGGGTGTCCATCAACGCGATGCGCTGGCCGGCCCGGCAGCGCGAGACCGTGCACTTCGAGGCCATCTACAAGCACCACCCGCTCTTCACCGGCTCCGGGCCCTTCCACACCTGGTCGCAGGGGCAGGCCGACTACCCGTCCACCATCGAGGGCGGCGACGTCCTGGTCATCGGCAACGGCGCCGTGCTGATCGGGATGAGCGAGCGGACCACCCCGCAGGCGGTGGAGATGCTGGCGCGCGGGATGTTCGCCGCCGGGTCGGCCACGACGATCGTGGCGCTCGACATGCCCAAGCGGCGGGCGTTCATGCACCTGGACACGGTGATGACGATGGTCGACGCGGACACGTTCACCCAGTACGCGGGCCTGGGCATGCTGCCCTCCTACACGATCGAGCCCGGCGGCGGCCCGAGCGAGCTGAAGGTGACCGACCACCCGGCGGAGCACATGCACCGGGCCATCGCCGCCGCCCTCGGGCTGGACGCGATCCGGGTGCTCACGGCGACCCAGGACGTGCACGCCGCCGAGCGCGAGCAGTGGGACGACGGCTGCAACGTGCTGGCCGTGGAGCCGGGCGTGGTCGTCGCGTACGAGCGGAACGTCACGACCAACACCCACCTGCGCAAGCAAGGCATCGAGGTGATCGAGATCCCGGGCAGCGAGCTGGGGCGCGGGCGGGGCGGGCCGCGCTGCATGAGCTGTCCGGTGGAGCGGGACGCCACGTAGCGCCGTTCGGGGACGGGTACCGGGGAGGGCGCCGGCGCGAGGGCCGGGGTGGGCACCCTCAGGGGTCTGTATATCAATGCAGAGCGTCGTATAGACTTCCAGAATCCCGTCACCGTGACTTTGGAGTCCCCATGGCCACCGATCTCGTCGGCCGCAGTTTCCTGAAGGAGCTCGACTTCACCGCCGCCGAGTTCCGCGGCCTGGTCGAGCTCGCCGCCGAACTCAAGGCGGCCAAGAAGGCCGGGACCGAGCGGCGCCGCCTCGAGGGCAAGAGCATCGCCCTGATCTTCGAGAAGACCTCCACGCGCACCCGTTGCGCCTTCGAGGTCGCCGCCGCCGACCAGGGTGCCCACACCACGTACCTCGATCCCTCCGGCTCCCAGATGGGCCACAAGGAATCGGTCAAGGACACGGCGCGGGTGCTGGGCCGGATGTTCGACGGCATCCAGTACCGGGGTGACGCGCAGGACGCCGTCGAGCAGCTCGCCGCGCACTCCGGCGTGCCCGTCTTCAACGGCCTCACCGACGACTGGCACCCCACCCAGATGCTGGCCGACGTGCTCACGATGACGGAGCACTGCACCAAGCCCCTGGAGCGGATCGCCTTCGCCTACCTCGGCGACGCCCGCTTCAACATGGGCAACTCGTACCTGGTGACCGGCGCGCTGCTGGGCATGGACGTACGGATCGTCGCGCCGCGGCACTACTGGCCGGCCGAGCCCGTGGTGGCCGCGGCCCGCGAGCTGGCGGCCGCCAGCGGCGCCCGGATCACGCTCACCGAGGAGCTCGCGGCGGGCGTCGGGCAGGCCGATTTCGTCGTGACCGACATCTGGGTGTCCATGGGGGAGCCCAAGGAGGTCTGGGACGAGCGGATCGCGGCGCTGAGCCCGTACGCCGTCACCATGGACGTGCTGCGCGCCACCGGGAACCCGGACGTGAAGTTCATGCACTGCCTGCCGGCGTTCCACGATCTCGGCACCAAGGTGGCCCGGGAGATCCACGAGCGGCACGGGCTGGAGTCGCTGGAGGTGACGGACGAGGTGTTCGAGTCGGCGCACTCCGTCGTCTTCGACGAGGCCGAGAACCGGCTGCACACCATCAAGGCCGTGCTCGTCGCGACCCTGGGGGAGCCGGCCGCATAGTCATGCGCCGGGCTGGGGGCTAGCGGGGCGGCCGGGACGGCAGCGTGAACCAGACGGCCTTGCCGTGCGCGGTGGCGCGGTGGCCGCAGGCCGAGCTCAGGGTACGGATCAGCAGCAGGCCGCGGCCGTGCTCCTGCCAGGGGTCGGGGTGGGCGTCGTCCGGGCCGGGGGCGGTCAGGTCGGCGGGGGGCTGCGGATCCCCGTCGTGGACCTCGACCTGGCAGCCGTTCGCCAGCAGCTCCACGACGAGCTCGATGGGGGCGTCGCCCGGGGTGTGTTCCACGGCGTTGGCGACCAGTTCGGCGGTGAGCAGTTCGGCGGTGTCGCTGTCGGCGGGTGCGTCGATGTCCGCGAGGGCCGTACGGACGAGGGCGCGGGCGATGGGTACGGCAGCCGTCGTGTGCGGCAGGGCGATCCGCCAGGCGGAGGCGTCGGGCACAGCAGGACCGTCCTTTCCGTGGGAGGCGCAGGGGCATCGGGCGTACGGGGTGTACAGGGCGTACGGGGTGCTGCGGGGGAAATCCTGTTTTCAACGATACGAAGTGGAAATGTCCCGCCGTAGGGCACCCCGGTGTGATCGCGAGGGACGAGGGGCACACCGGCTCGGGACGTTCGGCGCGCGTGGCGTCCGCGCCGGGCACGGACCCACAGTTATCGCGCTTCCCTGACGACAGTCATGGACCGGTGATACCTTCGGGAGGGTGAGTCCCTTCCTCGGTTCCACGCCCGCGACCGAACGCTGGAACCACCTCCGGGTGGACCGGCGGGACGGCGTCGCCACCGTCACCCTCGACCGCCCCGAGAAGCTCAACGCGCTCACCTTCGGCGCCTACGCCGACCTGCGCGACCTGCTCGCCGAACTGTCCCGGGAGCGGTCCGTACGCGCCCTCGTGCTCGGCGGCGAAGGGCGCGGCTTCTGCTCCGGAGGTGACGTCGACGAGATCATCGGCGCCACCCTCGCGATGGACACCGCCCAGCTCCTCGACTTCAACCGGATGACCGGGCAGGTCGTGCGCGCCCTGCGCGAATGCCCCTTCCCGGTCATCGCCGCCGTCCACGGCGTCGCCGCGGGCGCCGGGGCCGTCATCGCGCTCGCCGCCGACTTCCGCATCGCCGACCCCACGGCGCGCTTCGCCTTCCTCTTCACCCGGGTCGGCCTCTCCGGCGGGGACATGGGCGCCGCGTACCTGCTGCCCCGCGTCGTCGGGCTCGGGCACGCCACCCGGCTGCTGATGCTGGGGGAGCAGGTCAGGGCCCCGGAGGCCGAGCGGATCGGGCTGCTCAGCGAGGTCACCGAGGAGGGCAAGGCCTCCGTGCGCGCGGCGGAGCTCGCCGCGCACCTCGCCGCCGGCCCCGCCCTCGCGTACGCGCAGACCAAGGCGCTGCTGACCGCCGAGCTGGACATGCCGCTCGCCGCCTCGGTGGAACTCGACGCGAACACCCAGGCGTTGCTGATGAACGGCGAGGACTACCGGGAGTTCCACGCGGCCTTCACCGGGAAGCGGCCGCCCCAGTGGAAGGGCAGGTAGCGCGATGAACACCGGCCGGACATCCGCCGCGCTGCGGGTCGCCGTGGTCGGCGGGGGCCCGGGCGGGCTGTACGCCGCCGCGCTGCTGGCGCGGCAGGGCCACGCGGTGGACGTGTGGGAGAAGAACGCCCCCGACGACACCTTCGGCTTCGGAGTGGTCCTCTCCGACGAGACCCTCGGCGGCATCGAAGCGGCCGACGCCGTGGTCCACGCGGCCCTGAGCGCCGAGTTCGTCCGCTGGGACGACATCGACATCGTGCACCGGGGCCGCCTGCTCACCTCGGGAGGCCACGGGTTCGCCGCGCTGGGGCGGCGCCGGCTCCTGGAGGTCCTGCACGAGCGCTGCGCGGGCCTCGGGGTCCGGCTCCGCTTCCGCACCCGGGCGCCCGAGCCCGAGGTGCTCGCAGCCTCGTACGACCTGGTGGTCGCGGCCGACGGGGTGCACAGCCCGACCCGGGAGGCCGCGGCGGAGCACTACGGGCCCACGCTGACGGGCGGGCGGTGCCGGTACATCTGGCTGGCCGCCGACTTCGCCCTCGAGGCCTTCCGCTTCGAGATCGCGGAGACCGAGCACGGGGTCATGCAGCTGCATGCCTACCCCTATGCGGCGGACTCCTCCACCGTGATCGTCGAGATGCGCGAGGAGGTATGGCACCGCGCCGGCTTCGACCTCTGCGACGAGGCGGAATCGGCGGCGCGCTGCGCGAAGATCTTCGGCGAGGCGCTGCGCGGACGGCCGCTGCGCGGGAACGGCTCCGCGTGGACGCAGTTCCGTACGGTGGTCAACGCGCGCTGGTCGCACGGCAACACCGTGCTGATCGGCGACGCCGCGCACACCGCGCACTTCTCGATCGGCTCCGGCACCAAACTGGCGGTGGAGGACGCGCTCGCGCTGGCGCGGGCGGTGGAGACCGAGGCGGACGTCCCGGCCGCGCTGAGCGCGTACGAGGCCGCGCGGCGGCCGGCCGTGGCCTCCACCCAGCGGGCGGCGGCCGCCAGCATGCGGTGGTTCGAGGAGCTCGCGGGGTACGTGGACCAGCCCGCCCGGCAGTTCGCCTTCAACCTCCTCACCCGCAGCCTGCGCGTCACCCACGGCAACCTGCGGCTGCGCGATCCGCGCTTCACCGGCGCGGTGGAGCGCGACTTCGGCTGCCCGGAGGCGGAGGGCCTGGAGGGGGCCGCGGGCGGTGGCCCGGACGAGGCGGGCACCCCGCCGATGTTCACGCCGTTCACCCTGCGGGGGCTGACCCTGCGCAACCGGGTCGTGGTGTCCCCGATGGACATGTATTCGGCTTCGGCCTCCTCTTCGGCGACCGGCGGCGACGGCGTGCCGGGCGACTTCCACCTGGTGCACCTCGGCGCGCGGGCGCTGGGCGGGGCCGCCCTGGTGATGACCGAGATGGTCTGCGTCAGCCCCGAGGGCCGGATCACCCCGGGCTGCACGGGCCTGTACACCGCCGAGCAGGCGGCCGCCTGGGCGCGGATCGCCGACTTCGTGCACACTTCGGCGCCCGGCACCGCGCTGGGCGTCCAGCTCGGCCACTCGGGCCGCAAGGGCTCGACCCGGGTGATGTGGGAGGGCATGGACGTCCCGCTGCCCGAGGGGAACTGGCCGCTGGTGGCCGCCTCCGCGCTGCCCTACCGCCCCGGGGTCTCGGCCGTGCCCCGGGCCATGGACGCCGCCGACCTCGCCGCCGTCCGCTCCGACTTCGCCGCCGCCGCAGTCCGGGCAGCGGCAAGCGGCTTCGACCTCCTGGAGCTGCACTGCGCGCACGGCTACCTGCTCTCCGGCTTCCTCTCCCCGCTGACCAACCACCGCACCGACGCCTACGGCGGCCCGCTGGAGAACCGGCTCCGCTTCCCGCTGGAGGTCTTCGACGCGGTCCGCGCGGTCTGGCCCGCGGACCGGCCGATGACGGTCCGCCTCTCGGCCACCGACTGGGCGCCCGGCGGTACCTCGCCCGAGGAAGCGGTGGCCATCGCCGGAGCCTTCGCGGCCCGCGGCGCGGACGCCATCGACGTCTCGACGGGCCAGGTGGTGGCGGAGGAGACCCCCGAGTACGGGCGCGCGTACCAGACCCCGTACGCCGACCGGATCCGCAACGCCCTGAACGTCCCGGTGATCGCGGTCGGCGCGATCTCCTCCTGGGACGACGTCAACTCCCTGCTGCTGGCCGGCCGCGCCGACCTCTGCGCGCTCGGCCGCCCCCACCTCTACGACCCGCACTGGACCCTGCACGCGGCCGCCGACCAGTCCTACACCGGCCCGGCCGCACCCTGGCCCGCCCCCTACCGCGCCGGCAGCCGCAAGCCGCCGACGGGCCGGGGGTAGCCCCCCGGCTACCGATGGGGCCGCAGGGCCAGGCACTCGTGGCAGTGGCAGGGCTCCGGATGCGGCCGGTCGGGCCAGGCGCCGGAGCGGAGCTCCCAGGCGAGGTGCTCCATCGCCACGGCGTCCTCGCGGGCCTCGGCCTCGTCCCGGAAGCCCCCGAAATCGGAAGAGGCGGCCGCCCGCAGCACGGCCGGACTCCGCACGAGGCGGGGCCGGAAGCCGTACAGGTGGCGGGTGGCCACGAACGCCAGGCGGTACGGGCGGCCGTGCCGGGGCCGGCCGATGACCTGGCACTCCTCCCAGCCGTTCGTGCGGTAGTGGACGTACACCTTGGAGCCGCCCTTGAACATCCGGGTGCCAGGGCGCTGGCCCTGGCCGCCCTCGCCGTGGCGGCGCCACAGGACGACGTTCGCGGCCAGCATCCAGAGCGGCTCCAGCGGTTCCAGTGGCTCGCGCAGTTCGAGCGGCTCGTCGCGCCCGGTCATCTCAGCGCCACCTCCACCCGGTCCTCGACCGGGGTGTAGCCCAGGCGCTGGTAGACGCGGTTGCTGGTGGCCGGTAGAGGCGGTTCTCCTCCACGACCTCGGTCGGCCTCCCCCAGGAGGCGGCCAGCTCCGTCGCGTCCTCGCGGCGGGCGCTGAGCGCGTCGACTCCGGCGAGCGCCGGCTCGGCGGCGAGCGCGGCCCCCAGCTCCCGGACAGCCTCCGCGGGCAGCGCGCCGATCAGCAGCGGGTGCGGCGGGCACCGCACCACGGCGCCCGCGACCTGCCCGTCGGCCCCGGTCCACGAGCCGAAGAGGGGCGGCTCGGACCCGAAGGCGTCCCGGCCCTGCCGCTCCAGCGCGTCGATGACCGTGACCAGCTGGGTGTTGGGTACGGGCTGCGCCGCCACGGCGGGGCGGACGGCGGCCGGCCAGGCCGCCAGATCAGGGGTGAAGGTCCACGTCATGGCACATGATCGCCCCGGGCCCGGTGTGCGGTACAGCCGTTTTCCCGCCCGCAGGGGTCACGGTTCCACGAAGCCCGCCCCGAGGTCCCGCAGCCGTTCGTGGAGCTCCGCGAAGACCGCCGCCGAGCGGTCTCCCGGCCAGTCCGCCGGGAGCAGCCCGCGCGGCAGGCCCGGGTCGGCGTACGGGAGCCGGCGCCAGGTGTCCAGGGCGAGCAGGTAGCCGCGGTAGGCGGCCTCCGGGGTGGGGACGGCCGCGCCCGTCTGCAGGGCGCGCAGCGACGGCTCGTGGAGGTCGAGGAACTCCTCGTGCTGCTTGGCCAGCGCCGCCAGGTCCCACCAGCGGGCCACCGACTCGGTCGTCGGGGCGAAGCCCAGGTGGGCGCCCCGGAAGAGTTCCACGTACGCGGTCAGGTGCAGCCGCTCCAGGGTGCGGCGGGTCTCCCCTTCCCACCGCGCCGGGGCGATCCACACGCCGGGCGTCACCGAGCCGAAGCCGAGCCCGGCGAGCCGGGAGCGCAGCAGGTGCCGTTTCGCCCGCTCCTGCTCCGGGACGGAGAAGACGGCCAGCAGCCACTCCTGGGACTCCGCCGGGCGGGCGGCCCCGTAGATCCGCCGGTCGCCGTCCTCCAGGAGCCGGCGGGCCTCCTCGGAGAGCTCGTACCCTGCCGCGCGGTCCCCGGTCGGGGCGGGCAGCAGGAAGCCGCGCCGCTTCAGCCGGGACACCGACGAGCGGACGGACGGGGCGTCCACGCCGGCCGCGCCCAGCAGGCGGACCAGCGCGGAGACCGGGACCGGGCCCGGGAAGGCCCGCCCGTAGGCGCCGTAGAACGTGACGATCAGAGATCGCGGGGTGTGCAGCTCGACCACGGCTTCACTGTAATTCGTGTCCCCGGCCGGGACCGTCCTGATCGCGGAGCCGGAAGCGTTGCAGCTTGCCCGTCGCCGTCCGGGGCAGGGCGGGCAGGAAGACGAAGGTGCGCGGGCATTTGTGCGGGGCGAGCTCGGTCCGCATGAAGGTGCGCAGGGCGTCCTCGGTGAGGACCGCGCCCTCCCGGGGGACCGCGTACGCGACCACGATCTGCCCGCGCCGCTCGTCCGGGCGGCCGACCACGGCCGCCTCCAGCACGTCGGGATGGCGCAGCAGGGCCTCCTCGACCTCCGGGCCCGCGATGTTGTACCCCGCCGAGATGATCATGTCGTCGGCCCGGGCCACGTAGCGGAAATAGCCCTCCGCGTCCCGGACGTAGGTGTCGCCCGTGACGTTCCAGCCGTCCCGGACGTACTCGCCCTGCCGGGGGTCCGCCAGGTAGCGGCAGCCCACCGGCCCCCGTACGGCCAGCAGCCCCGGCACCTCGTCCGCGACCGGCAGCCCCGCCTCGTCCACCACCCGGGCCTCCCAGCCCGGCACCACGCGGCCCGTCGTACCGGGCCGGATGTCCTCGTCGGCCGCCGAGATGAAGATGTGCAGCAGCTCGGTGGCGCCGATCCCGTTGATGATCCGCAGGCCCGTGCGCTCGTACCAGGCCTGCCAGGTGGCGGCCGGCAGGTTCTCGCCCGCCGAGACGCAGCGGCGCAGCGCGGAGAGGTCGTAGGCGCCCGTGTCGTACGGGCCCAGCGTGTCCAGCATCGACCGGTACGCGGTGGGCGCGGTGAACAGCACCGACACCCGGTGCTCGGCCAGGGCGGGCAGCAGCCGGCGCGGGGAGCCGTCCGCCAGCAGCAGGGCCGAGGCACCGGCCCGCAGCGGGAAGACCACCAGACCGCCGAGGCCGAAGGTGAAGCCGAGCGGCGGACTGCCCGCGAAGACGTCCTCGGGGCGGGGGCGCAGCACCTCCCGGGAGAAGGTGTCGGCCACCGCGAGCAGATCGCGGTGGAAGTGCATGCAGCCCTTGGGGCGGCCGGTGGTGCCCGAGGTGAAGGCGATCAGCGCCACGTCGTCGGCGGAGGTGTCCACCGCCGGGAAGGGCCCCGCGTGGCGCTCGGCTTCGGCCAGGCGCAGCAGGTCGTCCGGGGCCCCGCCGCCGTACGTGGTGATCCGCAGGCCGGGCACCGCCGCCTTCACCAGGTCGTCCACCACTTCCGCCTCGCACAGGGCGTGGCTCACCCGGGCCATCGAGCACACCGTGGCCAGCTCCTGCGCACGCTGCTGGGCCAGGACGGTGACGGCCACCGCGCCCGCCTTCATCACCGCCAGCCAGCACGCGGCGAGCCAGGGGCCGGTCGGGCCGCGCAGGAGCACCCGGTTGCCGGGGACCACCCCGAGGTCGGAGGTGAGGACGTGCGCGAGCCGGTTCACGCGGGCGTGCAGCTCCCCGTACGTCCACACCGTGCCGTCCGCGCCGCGGAAGGCGGGCCGGTCGGGGCCCAGCCGGGCGATGGTGGCGTCGAGCAGCTCCACGCCGCAGTTGAGACGGTCGGGGTAGGCCAGCCCGGGGAGTTCGAAGAGGAGCCGCGGCCAGGCGTGCGCGGGCGGCAGGTGGTCGCGCGCGAAGGTGTCTCGGTGAGCGGAAGGCTGGAGATCCAAGGCGGGTTCGCCCCCTTGCGACGGTCCGCGCCCCGGGTGGGGGCCGGACCCTGCGTATGGACTGTGGACCGAAGTGGAAGAGCCGGGCCGTGCGAACGCAGCACGAGCGTATCGTCATGGTGACGGGAGTCAACAGGACGCGATAGAGGCTGGGGCATACGGATGACCCGATTCACGGGATTCGCGCTCGGGGTGGACCAGGAGGAGTGGTGCGCGCGCCTGCGCACACTCGCGGCGGAGCGGCTGCGGCCGCTCGCCGAGAAGGGGGAGCCGGGCCGGGTCAACCGGCCGTTGCTCGCCGCACTCGGCGAAGAGGGGCTGCTGGGGCGGGTGTTCACCTCGGGCGCGCTGGAACTGTGCCTGCTGCGCGAATCCCTCGCCTACGGCTGCACGGAGGCGGAGACGGCCCTCGCCCTGCAGGGGCTGGGCGCCTACCCGGTCCTGCGTTCGGGCAGCGACGCGCAGCGCGAGCGCTGGCTGCCCGGGGTGCGGGCCGGGCGCACGGTGGCGGCCTTCGCGCTGAGCGAGCCGGGGGCCGGATCGGACGCGGGGGCGCTGGCGCTCGAAGCGGTGCCCGAGGGTGGGGGCGGCGGAAGGGGCGGCGCTCGGGGCGGCGGCCCGGGCGGCGGCCGCGGCTGGCGGCTCAGCGGGGAGAAGTGCTGGATCTCCAACGCGCCCGAGGCCGACTTCTACACGGTCTTCGCCCGCACCGGCGAAGGCCCGGGGGCCAAGGGCGTCAGTGCCTTCCTGGTCCCGGCGGACCGGCCGGGGCTCTCGGGGGAGG
The DNA here is from genome assembly GCF_040612195.1 of Streptomyces sp. NPDC006450. NCBI lineage: Bacteria > Bacillati > Actinomycetota > Actinomycetes > Kitasatosporales > Streptomycetaceae > Streptomyces > Streptomyces sp. NPDC006450. Next base: position 130,459 of record NZ_JBEXPT010000004.1, read on the forward strand.
CTCTCGACATGCTCTCCCCGCACCCGATCGGCGCGCTCGCCTTCGACGGGGTCCTGGTGGGCCCGGCCGACCTGCTGGGGGAGCCGGGCCGGGGTTTCAAGGTGGCCATGGACACCCTGAACCTCTTCCGCCCCAGCGTGGGCGCCTTCGCCGTCGGGATGGCCAGGGCCGCCCTGGACGCGACGGTGGCGCACACGGCCGCCCGTACCGCCTTCGGCGGGGTACTGGGCGACCTGCAGGCCGTGGCGCACAGGGTGGCCGAGATGGCCACCCGGACCGAGGCTGCCCGGCTCCTCGTCTACGCGGCGGCCGAGGCCTACGACGCGGACGCGCGCTCCCCCCAGGTACCGAGGCGGGCCGCCATGGCGAAGCTGCTGGCCACCGAGACGGCCCAGTACGTCGTCGACCACGCGGTACAGCTGCACGGGGCGGCCGCCCTGCGCCGGGGCCACCTGCTGGAACACCTCTACCGCGAGGTGCGGGCGCCGAGGATCTACGAGGGGGCGAGCGAGGTGCAGCGCACGATCATCGCCAAGGAGCTCTACCGGGAGGCGCGGGAGATGCACGAGACAGGGGAGGCGCGCGCGATGCGGGAGGTGGGGGAGGCGTGAGCCTGGAGCGGATCAACCCGGAGGAGCTGTCCCCGGCGACGGGCTTCTCGCACGCCGTCGTCGCGAGCGGGAGCCGGCTGGTGTTCCTGGCCGGGCAGACGGCGCTCGACGGGGCGGGGAAGGTGGTCGGGGAGACGCTGCCGCAGCAGTTCGAGCGGGCGCTGGCGAACCTGCTGGCCGCCCTGGCGGAGGCGGGCGGCTCGCCGTCCGATCTGGCCCGGGTCACCGTCTACGCCGTGGACGTGGCCGGCTACCGGGCCTGCGTCGCGGAACTGGGCCGGATCTGGCGCCGGTTGGCGGGCCGGGATTACCCCGCGATGGCGGTCGTGGGCGTGGTCCGGCTCTGGGACGAGGCGGCCCTGGTCGAACTGGACGGGCTGGCGGTGCTCCCGTAGGCCTTTCCGCTGGTGAGCGCGGGTGCCTTTGACAGTGGGCAGGGGAGGGGGGAGGGTTGAAATGCCTCAAAACGGAGCAATCCGGAGTACTCAACCCTTCCTTCTCGGAGGTGTATGACTATGCGCCGTGGGTTCATTGCGGCAGCCGTGGCAGGGGCCGCCGGGATCACACTCGGCCTGATGCCGGTCAGCAGCGCCTTTGCCTCGGGTCTGCCGCAGACGTACCGCTGTTCGGACTGGCGTGGCAGTGACTGGCGCGGGGACGACTGGTGGCGCTACTGCTGCGACACCTCGCGCGCCGACCGTCCCAGCTGGTGCTGGGACCACTGGGACAACGACAGTTGGCACAGCAACTGGGACGACAGCAACTGGCGCAACAGCAACTGGAACGACAACTGGGACCACGACAACTGGAACCACCACGACAACTGGAACCACGACAACTGGAACCGCGGCGACAACTGGCGTGACGCCGGCTGGAACGACGGAGGCCACCACAACGGGAACTGGAACGACTGACCGACCGCCCGGGACCTGACCCCATCGGTGCCAGGGCGTCCCTGCGAGGCCGAGGCCCGGGCGCGGTGGACCGCGCCGGGGCCCGCCCCGTCCCGCGGCCCGCTAGCGGCCGCCCTCCTCCAGCAGGTTCCCCATCCATTCCTCGATGCCCGCCACCGTGCGCGGCAGGGCGCCCGACATCAGCCGGGCGCCCTCGGCCGTGATCACCAGGTCGTCCTCGATGCGGACGCCGATGCCGCGCAGCTCCGGCGGAAGGGTCTCGTCGTCGGGCTGGAGGTAGAGCCCCGGCTCCACGGTGAGGACCTGACCCTCTTCCAGGACCCCGTCCAGGTACGTGTCCGCGCGCGCCTGCGCACAGTCGTGCACGTCCAGCCCGAGCATGTGCCCGCTGCTGCACAGGGTGTAGCGCCGGTGCAGATCGCCCTCGGCGTTCTTGAGCACCCCCCACTCCGCCAGCCCTTCCGCGATCACCCGCATCCCGGCCCGGTGGAAGTCGCGGAAGCTCGCGCCCGGCCGCAGCGCCGCCATGCCCGCGTCCTGCGCCGCCAGGACCAGTTCGTACACCTGGCGCTGGACGGGGGAGAACCGGCCCGACAGCGGGAGGGTGCGGGTGACGTCCGCCGTGTAGAGGCCGTCGGTCTCCACGCCCGCGTCCATCAGGAGCAGGTCGCTCGCGTTCAGCCGGCCGTCGTTGCGGATCCAGTGCAGTACGCAGGCGTGCGCGCCCGACGCGGCGATCGTGTCGTAGCCGGTGCCGTTCCCCTCGGCGCGGGCGCGGCGGTTGAAGACCCCCTCGATCCAGCGCTCGCCGCGCGGGTGGGCCAGGGCGCGCGGGAGGTCCCGTACGACGTCCTCGAACCCGGCGGTGGTGTGGTCGACGGCGAGCTGCAGCTCGGCCACCTCCCATGCGTCCTTGACCAGGCGCAGTTCGGAGAGGGCGACGGCGAGCTCCGGGTCCGCGGCGGCATTGCGCCCCGACGGGGAACCCAGCGCGTCCAGGTGGGCGCAGCGGATGCCGGAGAGCCGCTCCGCCTCGGCGAGGTCGGGACGGCGGCCGACCCAGAACTCCCCGTAGCGGCGGTCGCGGTAGAACTCCTCGTTGCCGCCGGTGCGCGGTGAGCGCGGACGCAGGTAGAGCACGGCCTCGTGCCCGTGCGGGCCGGCCGGTTCCAGCACCAGGACGTGGCCGACCTGGTCCTCGCCGGTGAGCCCGGTCAGCCAGGCGTACGCGCTGTGCGGGCGGAAGCGGTAGTCGCAGTCGTGGCTGCGGACCTTCAGCTCGCCCGCGGGGATGATCAGGCGCTCCCCGGGGAAGCGCGCGGAGAGGCGGGCGCGGCGGGCCGGGGTGACGGCGTACGAGGGGACGCGCGAGGCGTCCGGCAGCGGAGAGGCCGCCCAGTCCGACGCCATGAAACGGGACAACTCGGCTGATACGGGCAGGTCGTGGCTGCCGATGTTGAGCCCGGTGGTGGGGCGGGAGGGGGTGTCGGTCACGGGGGCTCCCTCGGGAAGATGCGAACTGGTGGGCGCACGGGTCTTGTCAGTGCAATTTCACATTACTATGTTACAGCTCACACCGCGCACCGTTAACCCCCGTCAAACGCCGCGTGAAGCAGGGCAGTTCCGCACGTTCTCCCCGCCACCCCTCCCAGCCAGGAGTCCTTGGTGTCCCAGCACAGCGTTGTGCGCACGTCCCTCCTCTCCGCCGCCGTCGCGGTCACCCTCCTCGCCACGGCGGGCCAGGCCACGAGCCGGGCCTCCGGGACCGGCGAACGCGCCGACAGCCCGGCCGCCACCGCGGCCGCCACCTTCACCGGCTCCACCACCGAGTCCCCCGGCGGGGCTCCGGGCGCCGAGGCCGGTGCCAACCCGTTCGACGAGGTGGAGCGCCTCGCCGACGCGCAGCAGGCGGCCCCCGCGCCCGCCCCGGCCCCCGGCGGCCGGAACCCGGGCGGCCGGGCCGTCGCCGCCGGCAAGGTGCCCGGCGCCGTCGCGGAGTCGGCGACCGCCGCCGCGCCCGCCACGAAGAGCGGCAGGCTCGCCGCCGCCGCCGCGGGCACCGCCGCGGGCGTCCCCTGCACCCTCGACGGGATCACCGGACTCACCCCGGAGCAGTTCGCCGACTTCCTCGCCGACCCGGCCGTCACCGCGGCCAAGGGCGGCTGCCTCTCGGGCCTCATCTGGACCTGGGACGCGCGGCTGGCCCCCGTCATGTCGGACGCCCACGTGCAGGCCGTCTCACGCCGGATATCCGCCCTGGCCGCCTCCCATGACGGCCTGGGCTCCTCCCACCTGGAGGAGATGTTCACCTACCTGCACGCCGTGGCCTACCACGACCACTCCCGCACCGAGATCGACGTCACCGACGGCCCGACCGTCGACGCCATGCGCCAGGCCATCGCCGCCTTCGCCGGCGCCGCCCGCACCTTCGACGTCACCGGCTCCAACGCCCGCACCCTGCGCGAGGCCCTCTACGCCGGCAGCGCCCCCGGCCTGCGCCACCACCAGCTCGGCCTGATCAGGAACGTCCTGGCCACCATGGACCCGTCGCACACCGCGACGCACCTGGACACCGCCTGGGCGGGCGCGGCGCTCGCCGCCCTCTCCGTCAACTACCTCGGCGTGTACAACAACGACACCGCGTTCCACACGGCGGCCGCCGCCGACGCCCCGTACCGCGCCACCTTCAAGAACTTCGCGGCCTACGCCCACCTCAAGGGCACCGCGAACGCCTGGGTGGCCCGCGACGCCATCGCCGAGTTCGGCCGCTTCGGCCAGATCGCGGGGCTGAGGGACGGGATCGTCGCCGACCTCGGCGCGCTCCTGGGCCCGGCCAGGGCCGCCTTCGGCGACGGCAGCGAGCCGTGGGCGAAGGCCGTCTCCTGGCTCAACTTCTACCAGGCGTGCAAGCCGTACGGAGTGTGCAGGGAGGACATCGAGCGGGAGCTGTTCCCGAACGCCTTCACGTACGACAACGGCGCCATCAAGGTCCGCACCGCCCTCGACCGGGCCACCGTCGACCAGCTCTACTACGCGAGCAAGCAGGTCAAGACCCAGTTCCACCGGGTCGTGGGCTCCGACCAGCCGATCGCCGGGGACCCCAACGCCACGCTGAACATCGTGCTCTACGCCTCGCGCGCCGACTACGTGAACTACCACCCGGTCCTCACCGGCTACGGCACCAACAACGGCGGCATCTACATCGAGAACGGCGCCACCTTCTACACCTACCAGCGCCGCGTCCCGCAGGACTCCTCGCTCACCCTGGAAGAGCTCTTCCGCCACGAGTACACGCACTACCTCAACGGCCGCTTCGCCGTCCCCGGATCCTTCGGCCAGGGCGCCTGGTACGAGGGCGACCGTACGACCGCCATGGACGAGGGCACCGCCGAGTTCTTCGACGGCGCGACCCGCGACAACGGCATCGCCGTACGCAAGTCCCTGATCAGGAGCATCATCACCGACACGGCCGGCGGCGGCCCGCGCATGTCGGTGAACCAGCTCCTGCACGCCACGTACGCCAACGACGGCTTCCGCTTCTACGGCTACTCGGGCGCCTTCTTCGAGTTCCTGTGGGCCGAGCAGCCCTCGAAGCTGCGGGAGATGTACGGCTACCTGCGCGCCGACGACCCGGCGGGCTTCGACGCCTGGCGGAGCAGGATGGGCCGGGACGCGGCCGTCCAGACCGGCTACGACCGGTTCCTGGACGCCCAGATCGCCAAGGTGGACCAGCTCTTCGTGCCGAACACCTCCTTCACCCCGAACGCGCAGCTGCGCGACGCGGCGCTCGCGGACGTGAAGTCCACCTTCGCGACGGCCACGTACAACACCCCGGACTGCGTGGAGAACGGCGAGCCGGGCAAGCGCCGGTTCACCTGTACCGGCAGGATCACGGCGAACCTGAAGGACTGGCGCAGCGCGGACCAGAACTTCAAGGACATGTCCGAGACGGTCGACTACTTCATCCTCGACCGGGCGGGCGCGGCCTCGAACAACCTGGCCGACATGAACTGCTCCTTCGGCGCACTGGAGATCTGGACCAACCGGGTGGCGGGAACGTCGGGTTACAGCTGCGAGGGCCCGCTCCGCGGCTGACCTCGACCGGCTCTGTCCCCTCTTAAAGAAATGTGACATATTACTGTCGTGCCCAGACACTCCCCGGACCTCGTGATCATCGGCGCCGGCGTCGTCGGAGCCGCGTGCGCGTACTACGCGGCGCGCGCCGGACTGCGCGTGGCCGTCGTCGACCGCGGCCCGGTCGCCGGCGGGACCACCGGCGCCGGCGAAGGCAACCTCCTCGTCTCCGACAAGGAGGCGGGCCCCGAACTGGAGCTCGCGCTCCTCTCCGCCCGGCTGTGGCGCGAACTCGCCCTCGATCTCCCGCGGGAGATCGAGTACGAGGCCAAGGGCGGCCTGGTCGTCGCCGCGGACGAGGCCACCGTGAAGGCCCTGCGGGGCTTCGCGGACGGCCAGCGCGCGGCCGGGGTCGACGCGGTCGAGGTGGGACCGGGGGAGCTTCGCGAACTGGAGCCCCACCTCGCCCCGGACCTGGCGGGCGGCTTCCTCTACCCGCAGGACGCCCAGGTCCAGCCGGCCCAGGCGGCGGCGCGGCTGCTGGCCGCGGCGCCCGGGGTGGAGGTCCACCTGGGGGAGGAGGTCACGGAGCTGCTCCTCGGCCCCGCGGGCGGGATCCGCGGTGTCCGTACGGCTCGCCGCGACCTCCTCGCCCCGGCGGTGCTCAACGCGGCCGGGACCTGGGGCGGGGCGGTGGCCGCGCTGGCCGGAGTCGGCCTTCCGGTGCTGCCCCGGCGGGGGTTCGTCCTGGTGACGGAGCCGCTGCCGAGGGTGGTGCGCCACAAGGTCTACGCCGCGGACTACATCGCGGACGTCGCGAGCGGGTCCGCGTCGCTGCAGTCCTCCGCGGTGGTCGAGGGCACCCCGGCGGGGCCGGTCCTGATCGGCGCCACCCGCGAACGGGTCGGCTTCGACCGCTCGCTGTCGACGGAAGCCCTGCGGCGGCTGGCGGCGCAGGCGGCAGCCCTCTTTCCGGTCCTGGCAGACGTGCGCGTGCTGCGCACCTACCACGGCTTCCGTCCCTACCTGCCGGACCACCTCCCGGCGATCGGTCCGGACCCCCGGGTTCCGGGGCTGTTCCACGCCTGTGGGCACGAGGGCGCGGGCATCGGCCTGGCCCCGGGGACGGGCGTCCTGATCGCGGCGGCCCTGACGTCCACCACGCCGGCCGTGGACCCCGGGCCCTTCGCCCCGGCCCGGTTCGCGGAGGGCTCGCGGTGACCGGGGGGTCGGGTGCGGGGGTGGGTGCGGGTGCGGCGCCGTTGCCGGGGACCGGTCCCCGGGCCCCTGCGCCTCAAACGCCGGCGGGGCTGGGGTGTGGCCGGCGTCGGTCCGGCTGCGGGTGGGCCGGTGCCGGGGGCGGGGTGGGGTGTCGGCCTGGACTGCATGATTTAGGCGCCCTGTACTCCGCTGCGATGGGGGGAGGGGGCTCTCGCGCCACACATCACGCTTTACGTCCAGGCCGACACCCCACCCCGCCCCCGTCCCCGGCCCGGGTGCCCTCTTGCCCGGCCGGGCGGTGTTCGGCTCTTCAGCCGTCCGGCGTTTGAGGATCGGGGTCTGGGGCGGAGCCCCAGGGGGTCCGGGCGCAGCCCGGGACCCCTTCCAGCCCCGCCGGCGTTTGAGGCGCGGGTCCGGGCGGAGCCCGGGGAACGGTGGAAGGGCGGGTAGGGGACAGCCCCCGCAGGGCAACCGCAGTACGGAACGCGCCGCGTAGAGGAACCTAGGAGGACGGAAGCGATGAGCGAAGCTACGAGGGGCCGGCGAAGGTCGCCCCGCGACCTGGTGGGCGGCACCCCCGCCGAAACCTGGAGCCTCCGCTTCGACGACCGCGAGCTCCCGGCCCAAGCCGGGCAGAGCATCGCCGCCGTCCTCTGGTCCGCCGGCATCCTCGCCTGGCGCACCACCCGCGAAACCGCCTCCCCCCGCGGAGCGTTCTGCGGGATCGGAAGCTGCTACGACTGCCTCGTCACCGTCAACGGCCGCCCGAACCAGCGCGCGTGCCTCGTCCCCGCCCGCCCGGGCGACCACGTCACCACCCAGGAAGGGACCGGCCGTGACGACCTCGCCGTCTGACTCCGCACCCTGCGACCTCGCCGTCGTGGGTGCCGGTCCCGCCGGACTCGCCGCCGCGGTCACGGCCGCCGGCCTGGGGCTGCGTGTCACCCTGCTCGACGCGGGGGAGCGCCCCGGCGGGCAGTACTACCGCCACCCCGCGCCCGGACTCGGCGCGGACCGCCCCGAGGCCCTGCATCACGGATGGTCCGCCTTCGCCTCGCGCGAAGCCGCCCTGCGCGACCACGTGGTGGCCGGCCGGATCACGTACCTGCCGTACCACCACGTCTGGACGGTCACCCCCGGCGGGACCGCCGTCTGGACCCTGCACGCCGTCGCCGGCCCCGACGAGGCCCCCGCCACCGTCCGGGCCCGCACCGTCCTGCTCGCCACGGGCGCCTACGAGCGCCAGCTCCCCTTCCCCGGCTGGACCCTGCCCGGGGTCGTCGGGGCCGGCGGGGCGCAGGCCATGCTCAAGAGCGGGCTCGTGCTGCCGGGCAGCCGGGTCGTCGTCGCCGGGAGCGGGCCCCTGCTGCTCGCCGTGGCCGGCTCGCTCGCCGCCGCCGGAGCCCGGGTGCCCGCCGTCGTGGAGGCGGCCGCGTACACGGGCTACGCCGCCCACGCCCCCGCCCTGCTCCGCAACCCCGGGAAGCTCGCCGAAGGCGCCACGTACGGCGGGGCCCTGCTCCGCCACGGGGTGCGCCTGCTCACCCGGCACGCCGTCACCGAGGCCCACGGCACCGACCGGGTCGAGGCCGTCACGGTGGCCCGTCTCGACCGCGACTGGCGCCCGGTCCCCGGCACCGCCCGCCGCATCCCCTGCGACGTCGTGGCCGTCGGCCACGGGCTCGTGCCGCAGCTGGAGCTGGCCACCGGTCTCGGCTGCGCCACCCGCCCGAGCCCGGACGCGACCGTCGCCCTGGAACTGGACGCGGAGCAGCGCACCTCCGTCCCCGGCGTCTGGTCAGCCGGGGAGACCGGCGGCATCGGCGGTGCCCAACTGGCCCTGGCCGAGGGGGAGATCGCCGCACACTCGATCGCGGGCCGGTCCGTTCCGGCGCGCCTTGCCCGTACCCGTACGAGGCTGCGCGCGTTCGCCGCCGCGATGGCCGGCGCGCACCGCCCCGGGCCCGGGTGGACCGGCTGGCTGCGCGAGGACACCGATGTGTGCCGCTGCGAGGAGGTCCCGGCCGGCCGGATCCGGGAGGCCGTCGAAGACCTGGGGGCGCGGGACGCCCGTACGGTCAAGCTCCTCACCCGGGCCGGCATGGGCTGGTGCCAGGGGAGGATGTGCGGCCCGGCCGTCGCCGCCCTCGCGGGAGGGGCCGCGACGTTCGAAGGCCCCGCCCCCGACCGCAGGCCGCTGTCCTGCCCGGTCCCCCTCCGCCATCTCGCGGAACTTCCCGCCGAACTTCCCTGACGGGACTGCCGACAGGGCGGCCGCACCTCTTGTGGCCACGTCACACCCACTAGTAAAATGTCACACATCACCCTAGGGAGCACTCTCATGACCCACGCGCACACCCCCGCGCCCGCTGGTACGGACACCCGCACCCGCCCCTGGCACGGCATCATGGTCGCCACCACGCTGCCCCTGCGGGAAGACCTGAGCGTCGACCACGACGCCTATGCCGAACACGTGGCCTGGCTGATCGCCAACGGCTGCGACGGCGTCGTCCCCAACGGCTCCCTCGGCGAGTACCAGACCCTCACCGACGAGGAGCGTGCCGCCGTCGTCCGGACCGCCGTCGAGGCCGCCGGTGACGGCGCCCGGGTGATGCCCGGAGTCGCCGCCTACGGCAGTGCCGAATCCCGCCGCTGGGCCGAGCAGGCCGCAGAGGCAGGCGCCGGATCCGTACTCCTGCTCCCGCCGAACGCCTTCCGGGCCGACGCGGACGCCGTGCGCGCCCACTACGCCGAGGTCGCCCGCGCCGGCGTGCCCGTGGTCGCGTACAACAACCCCATCGACACCAAGGTGGACCTCGTCCCGGCCCTGCTGGCCCGGCTGCACGCCGACGGCTCCATCGTCGCCGTCAAGGAGTTCAGCGGGGACGTGCGGCGCGCCTACGAGATCGCCGAACTCGCCCCGGGCCTGGACCTGTTGATCGGCGCGGACGACGTCCTCCTCGAACTGGCCCTCGCCGGCGCCGTCGGCTGGATCGCCGGCTACCCCAACGCGCTCCCGCAGGCCTGCGCCACCCTCTACCGCGCCGCCGTCGCGGGAGACCTCGACACCGCCCTGCCGCTCTACAAGTCCCTGCACTCCCTGCTGCGCTGGGACTCCAAGACGGAGTTCGTCCAGGCCATCAAGCTCTCCATGGACCTGGCCGGCCGCCCCGGTGGCCCCACCCGCCCGCCGCGCTTCCCGCTCACCGGCGAGATCGAGGCCGGCGTCCGCGCCGCCACCGAGAAGGCCCTCGCCGAGGGTCTCAACTAGCCCATCCCGAGGGGGACCTGATGCGCACCCGAAACATCTACCACGCGGTGGACTCGCACACCGAGGGCATGCCCACCCGGGTGATCACCGGGGGAGTCGGGGTCATCCCCGGCGCCACCATGGCCGACAAGCGGCTCCACTTCATCGAACACCTGGACCACATCCGGACCCTGCTCATGTACGAGCCGCGCGGCCACTCCGCGATGAGCGGCGCCATCCTGCAGCCCCCGACCCGCCCCGACGCCGATTTCGGCGTCCTCTACATCGAGGTGTCGGGCCTGCTCCCCATGTGCGGGCACGGCACCATCGGAGTCGCCACCGTCCTGGTGGAGACCGGCATGGTGCCCGTCGTCGAGCCGGTCACCACCGTCCGGCTCGACACACCCGCCGGGCTGGTCAGCGTGGACGTCCACGTCGAGGACGGGGCGGCCACCGCCGTCACCCTCACCAACGTCCCGGCCTTCTGCGTCGGCCTCGACCTCAAGGCCGAGGTCCCCGGGTACGGCACGGTCACCTACGACCTCGCCTACGGCGGCAACTTCTACGCCTTCGTCGAACTCGACTCCCTCGGGCTCCCCTTCGACCGGGAGCGCGGGGACGACCTGCTCGCCGCGGGCCTGGCCCTCATGGAGGCGATCAACGCTTCCGAGGACCGGCCCGTGCACCCCGAGAACCCCTCCTTCGGAGGGGTCAAGCACGTCTACCTCGCCGCCCCCGGATCCGACGCCCGCCGTTCCCGGCACGCGATGGCCATCCATCCGGGCTGGTTCGACCGCTCGCCGTGCGGTACGGGAACCAGCGCGCGCATGGCGCAGCTGCACGCCCGCGGACTCCTGCCCCTGGACACGGACTTCGTCAACGAGTCCTTCATCGGCACCGAGTTCACCGGCCGCCTCATCGGCGAGACCACGGTGGCGGGCCGCCCGGCCCTCGTGCCCACCGTCACCGGCCGGGCCTGGATCACCGGCACCGCCCAGTACTTCCTCGACCCGTCCGACCCGTTCCCCGGAGGGTTCCTGCTGTGACCGTCGTACGAACCGTGGACTACCACACGGCGGGCGAGCCCTTCCGCATCGTCGATCTCACCACCGGGGGCGCCCCGCCCGTGCCGGGGGACACCGTCGCCGAGCGCTGCGCCACCGCCATCGGACCGGGCGGATCGGGCACCGCCCCCCGGCGCGGCGCCCTGGACGACGTACGGCGGCTCCTCGTGCAGGAGCCGCGCGGACACGCCGGGATGTACGGGGGCTTCGTGGTCCCGCCCGACGACGACGGGGCCCACTTCGGGGTGCTGTTCTGGCACAAGGACGGCTACTCCACCGCCTGCGGCCACGGCACCATGGCGCTGGGTGCCTGGGCCGTGGACACCGGCCGGGTCGCCGCCCCGGACGACGGGGACGTCCAGGTACGGATCGACGTGCCCTCGGGGCGGGTCGGCGCGACCGTGCACCGCTCCGGGGGTCGCACCACCGGGGTCACCTTCCGCAACGTCCCGGCCCGCGCCAGTGCCCGCAAGGTGCCCGTCGCCACGACCCTGGGCATGGCCGAGGTGGACATCGCGCACGCCGGGGCCTGCTACGCCTCCCTGCCCGCCCGGGATCTCGGCCTGGAGGTGACCGTGGCCTCCCTGCCCGAGCTCGTGCGGGCCGGGAAGGAGATCCGGGCCGCCCTCGCCACCCACCCCGGGACCTGGCACCCGGACGGGCCGCTGCTCTCCGGTGTGTACGGGGTGACCCTGTACGAGGAGCTCCCCGACACCCCCTTCGGGCCGCACCAGCGCAACGTCACCGTCTTCGCCGACGGGCAGATCGACCGCTCTCCCTGCGGCTCGGGCACCTCGGCGCGGCTCGCACTGCTGGCCGAGGACGGGCGGCTGGGGGAGGGGGAGGACCTGCTGCACGAGTCGGTCGTGGGCACGGTGTTCACGGGCCGCGTCGCCGCGCGGGTCCCCGACGGCGTGGTCACGGAGGTCACCGGTACGGCGTACCGCACGGGCGAGCACCTCTTCACCGTCGACCCGCAGGACGCGCTCGGTACGGGATTCCTGCTGTGATCCCCCAGCTGTCGGGCGCCGAGATGGCCGGCCTGCTGAGCCCGGCCGCCGCCGCCGACGCGCTCGCCGGCGTACTGCTGGCCGGGCTGGACCCGGAGACCTGCCCGCCGCGCAGCGCCCTGCCCGTGCCCGGCGGCGGGGAGCTGCTGCTGATGCCGGCCGCCACCGGGGCCTACGCCGGCGTGAAGATCGCCGGGGTGGCCCCGGGGAACCCGGCGCTCGGGCTGCCCCGGATCACCGGGTCCTACCTCCTCCTGGACGGCCCCACCCTGCGCCCCCTCGCCCTGCTCGACGGGGCGGCGCTGACCACCCTGCGCACCCCGGCGGTCTCGGCGCTCGCTCTGCGCCACCTGGCCCCGGCCGGGCGGCCGCTGCGACTGCTGGTCTTCGGCTCGGGGCCGCAGGCGTACGGGCACCTCGAAGCGGTGCACGCGATGCGGACGCTGGCGGAGGTGGTGGTCGTGGCCCGTGCGGGGTCCCCGGGCAGCGCGGCCCCCGCGCTGCAGGCGGGGGCGGCCGCGCCGGGGGGGGGGGGCAGTTAGCG